>JAAYEM010000028.1 GCA_012728725.1 Tissierellia bacterium
TAAATTTTAATTGGGAGGTTTTTTTATGATCGGGACTAAGTATCTGAAGAAGACTGTCGTAGCATTTTCAATAGCAGGGATGGTAGCTATAAACCCAATATTAGTACAAGCTGACCTAGGAGATCAAATATTAAAAGAAGGAATGACCCATGATGATATTAAAGTTCTCCAACAACATCTAAAAGACCTAGGATATTTCAATTATGATGATATTACTACATACTACGGGGAGCATACGGTAAATGCGGTAAAGAACTTTCAAAAAGCTGTAGGATTAGAAGCTGATGGAATTTTTGGATCCTCTACATATGAAGCATTGCAAACTGAATTACATAAAGTTAAATTTGCAAATGTAAAACCTTTAGTTTATAAACGTCTCCTCAAAGTGGGGGTAAGAGGTGATGATGTAAAAGCTTTACAAGAAGTCCTTAAACTACTTGGTTACTTAGAAATCGACAATTGCACTACATACTATGGTTCCATGACCAAAGAAGCTGTTATGAAATTACAAAGGGACTATGGAATTCAAGTAGATGGAATTGCAGGTTCTCAAACTATCAATACCATTAATGATATTATAGAAGGCAAAATTCGCAAAGTTGCTCCAAAAACACCTAGCAGGGGCAGTACTGAAGCAAGTTCTATTGGAGAAAAAATAGTAAATATAGCAAAAAAATATCTAGGGAAACCTTATAAATATGGTGCCGCTGGTCCAAATTCTTTTGATTGTTCTGGCTTTACCTACTTTGTATACAAACAAGTAGGAATAAATTTAGCTAGAAACTCATCAGGTCAAGCCAAAAACGGTACCAAGGTAAGTAGAAGTGATTTGCAAGTTGGTGATTTGTTAATCTTTACTGGTACCAGAGGGTCTAGCCCAGGACATACTGGTATATATATTGGAAATAATAAATTTATCCATTCCAGTTCTGGAAAAAGCAAGGGCGTTGTTATTACAGATCTTAACTCTGGTTACTATAATCAACGATTCCTATATGGTAGAAGAGTATTCTAGTATATTTTGCATAAAAAGAAGTGAAACCACCATCTAGTGGTTTCGCTTCCTTTTATTAAGTATTTATTTTTGTATAAATCCAACTTTTCTATAGACCTTTCTTAAAGTCTTATATGCTACATAACTGGCCTTTTCCGCCCCTTCTCTATATATTTTCTCTAAATAATCCTTGTTATTTATTAAATCTTCGTATCTTTCCTGAATAGGCCTTAAGGCTTCTATGACTACTTGAGCCAGATCTTCTTTAAATTTGCCATATCCTGCCCCATCATATCTATTTTCAATCTCCTCTATGGAAGCCCCCGAAAATACACTGTATATGGTTATAAGATTTTTAATTCCCAACTGTTCATCATTATACTTTATCTCTCCTATTGAATCCGTTACTGCCCTCTTTATCTTTCTTTTTATTGTATCTGGCTTATCCAATATCAATATATAAGCATTTTCATTTTCATCAGACTTGGACATCTTCTTTTCAGGGTTCTGTAGGCTCATTATTCTAGCTCCCTGTTCCTTTATTAAGGGTTCTGGCACCTTAAAGGTCTCACTATACCTATTGTTAAACCTTTCAGCCAGATCCCTTGCCAACTCAAGATGTTGTTTTTGATCCTCCCCTACTGGCACTAAATCTGACTGATATAGCAAAATATCTGCCGCCATCAATACGGGATAGGTAAATAATCCTGCATTCAAATTTTCTTCTGATCTTCTAGATTTTTCTTTAAACTGGGTCATTCTATTTAATTGTCCCATATAGGTAATGGTATTTAATACCCAAGTCAATTCTGCATGGGCTGGAACATGGGATTGAATAAACAAAGTACTTTTTTCAGGATCCAATCCACAGGCTATATATAAAGCCAAAACATCTAAAGTATTCTTCCTCAAGTCCTTTGGTACTTGGGGCACTGTTATAGCATGCATATCCACTATAGAATAATAGCAATCATATTCATCTTGTAATTCAACAAAGTTTTTTATTGCGCCTATATAATTACCTATGGTTAAGCCACCAGACGGTTGAACACCACTAAATACTATTTTTTTACTCATTTATATACCTCCTCTTTATCAAATCATTTCAAAAATTTACCAATAAAATTCCAAATATTGCAGTAAATATGCCTTAACCATAAAATAAAAGGTAAGCCCCTAATATCTAAAAACAAAACCCCTCCATCTCAGTAAGAGACGAAAGGGTTCCTTCCGTGGTGCCACTCTAATTGGCTTATAGCCCACTTTGATCTAATAAGGGTGATCACCCCTAATATTCTACTCCACTTTCGAATATTAACTCCCAAGCCCATTCTATATAATAGTGTCACCAGGCTCCCACCATCCCTGACTCGCTAAAGACCTGTATTATATATACTACTCTTGATCATCGCTCTTATTCATTTGTTATTTTATATTATACACCATCTGTGATAAAAGTAAACTACTATATTACATACATTAGATAATCATCTTTTTTATGGTGCTTAACCACTCTTGCAGGCATACCTACCACTGTAGTATAAGGTGGCACATCGTCTAACACCACTGCATTAGCCCCTACCTTTGCACCCTTACCTATAGTGATAGGCCCCAATATCTTTGCTCCAGCACCTATCATTACATTATCTTCTACAGTGGGATGGCGCTTGGTATTAGGATCTCCTCCAATCCCACCTAAAGTAACCCCATGGTACATGGTTACATTATTTCCAACTTCAGCTGTTTCACCTATTACTATTCCCATACCATGGTCTATAAATATATTTCTCCCCAGTTTAGCCCCTGGATGGATCTCTATACCTGTTTTTTTCCTAGCCCATTGAGAAATAATTCTAGCTAGGGTATACATCTTTTTATTATAAAGTTTATGGCTTAATCTATGATATATAATAGCCTTTAATCCTGGATAGCAGAGTATAGCTTCCCATATATTTTTAGCTGCTGGGTCCTTATCTAAAATATTTTTTGCCTCTTCAATTATAAATTTAATCATTCTATCACTCTCCATTAAATAAGTCAGTAGATAAATATCTCTCTCCTGTATCGGGAAGAACTGTTACAACCTTTTTACCTTTGCCTAACCTTTTAGCTACCTTGATTGCTGCTGCCACATTTGCTCCTGATGATATGCCACACAGTATTCCTTCCTGGCCTCCCATTTTCCTAGCATATTGGAAAGCCTCCTCATCCTCTATCTGGATAATTTCATCGATAATCCTTCTATCCAGTATTTCAGGAATAAAATTGGCCCCTATTCCCTGTATTCCATGACTACCTGGCTCTCCTCCAGATAAGATAGGAGATTTCCTAGGCTCTACCGCTATTATTTTAATATTTGGATTTATTTCCTTTAATCTCCTTCCCACACCTGTTATAGTTCCACCGGTACCTACTCCTGCTACAAAAGCATCTATTTCCCCTTTAGTATCCTCTAATATTTCTACTCCTGTAGTTTCATAATGGGCTTTCACATTGCTCTCATTGCTAAATTGGTTTGGCATAAAATATCCATTTTCTTCGGCAAGCTTTTTAGCCAATTCTACTGCCCCTGCCATTCCATATTTGCCTTCAGTCAATACAAGCTCTGCCCCATAGGATTTCATAAGCTTTCTTCTTTCTATACTCATAGTATCGGGCATTACTATTTTTACAGTATAGCCCTTTACTGCTCCAATCATAGCTAGGGCAATCCCTGTATTACCGCTAGTAGGTTCTATAATAGTTCCACCAGCCTTTAATATTCCCTTTTCCTCTGCATCCTTAATCATATATAAGGCTGGCCTATCCTTTACACTTCCTCCTGGGTTAAAAAATTCTAATTTTACCATTATATCAGCCATATCTTCTTTTACTAAACTATCCAGTTTTACTAGGGGTGTCCTTCCAATAGTTTTGTAGATGCTATTATATTTCATTTTCCTTCCTCCTTTTGATTTAAACATAGTATATGGAAATATAACTTTTAAATTCAAATCCCCATTTCAAGGTTTGACTATAAAAAAACCTTTTACCTAAGTATATTTACATATACAGAGGCAAAAGGTTAATTTCGCGGTTCCACTCTGCTTGAGACCATGGGTATTTAAGACCAAAGTCCCATCTCTTTTCGAGTACTAACATACTCTAGTTCTATAACGGGAACTACCGTTTTAATCTACTAAAATTCGATTAAACACTCTTTGGCGCACTTCAAATATACTTCGTATGGATTCCTCCCACCATTGGAATCCTCTCTGGGATACTCAGTATATTTTACTTTACCAAATCATCGCTTTTACTATTTATTTATAAATCCATTATATTTTAATATACCATAAATGTTACTTATGGTAAATAGTTTTTTTACTCAACATAAAAGATTCTTACAAATTTTATCCTTGCTTTATATACTATATACCTCTATGTACCATTAATTAAACAATACTTTATATATTTCTCCAATTAGTAAGGGAATTGTTACAAAGCTAACTATTATACCCCAATCCAGTAATGTTAATGCAGCGGTATGAAATACAGGTTGCAAAACTGGAACATATATAACTACCAATAGGAGTAAAAAGGAAATAAAGGTTGCATATACCATAGTTGGATTAGAAAATATGCCAACTTCAAATAAAGTTTGTTTCTCTGACCTACTAGAGTATGCCCTAAGAAGCTCTGCCAATATTAGGGTTGAAAATGCAATAGTTCTAGCCTTGATCAAATTATCGGGAAATGCCTTAAGACCCCAGGTATAAGCCAGTAAAGAGGTGGCTCCAATAGCAAGGCTTTGAACTATTATGGAATACATCATGGAGGAATCAATTATTGGATCTTCTGGATTTCTTGGTTTTACTTTCATTATGTCATCATCCCCCTTTTCCACCCCTAAAGCTAAGGCTGGAAAGCTGTCTGTTACCAAGTTTAGCCATAACAATTGTATTGGTAATAAAGGCACCGGCAAATTGAGTAAAATACTTGCAAAAACTATAATTATTTCTCCTATATTGCAAGATAGAAGGAAAAATACAAATTTTCTAATATTGCTATAAATTATCCTCCCCTCTTCCACGGCTGATACGATACTAGCAAAATTGTCATCGGTAAGGATTACCTCTGCTGTATTTTTTGCTACATCTGTTCCTGTAATCCCCATGGAAATACCTATATCTGCCTTTTTTAATGCCATTGCATCATTTACCCCATCTCCAGTCATAGCAACTATTTCGCCATTGGATTTTAGGGCTGATACTATTTTTACCTTATGCTCTGGAGATACCCTGGCATATACTTTTATCTTTTTGGCCATCTCTTTTAATTTTTCAGATGAAATCAAGTCTAGTTCTTTTCCTTCCATTACTTCATCCATAGAGTCAACCATGTTTAGTTCCCTAGCAATAGCAAAGGCCGTCTCCTTATAATCTCCAGTTATCATTATAGGCTTGATACCAGCTTCTTTACATTTCTTTATTGCTTCTTTGGCCTCTGGTCTAGGGGGATCTATCATGCCTACCAAACCTAAAAAAATCATCCCTTTTTCAATATTTTCAGAAGACATTTCATCTGGAAGTTGATCAAATTCTCTATAGGATAGGGCTAATACCCTTAAAGCATCCTTAGCAAAATAATTATTTACATTTAGTATTTTACTTCTTAAATCTTCATCAAGTTCTACAAGCTTGCCATCTATACATATATGGCTACACTTATCTAAAACAATATCTGGAGCCCCTTTTGTAAAGGAAACAATCTTTCCTGGTAAATAGTTTTTGTGGAATGTAGTCATCATCTTTCTATTGGAATCAAAGGGGATCTCCCCTACTCTTGGATATCTATTATCTAATTCTTCCTTGGCCATATTCCCCTTATAAGCCAGTGTAACTAGAGCTCCTTCCGTTGGATCCCCTATAACCTTATATCTATTATCCACCCTTTCCAACCTTGCATCATTTGCCAGTGCACCAATGGTGAGTAATTTCTTTAACTCCAAATTTTTCTTTACATCTATTTTTTTACCAGCCATTTTAAATTGACCATAAGTTTCATACCCTACCCCCGTCACTTCTATGATCTTATTATTAACAAAAATCCTTACTGCTGTCATCTGATTTTGAGTTAATGTTCCAGTTTTATCTGAACAGATGACTGTTGTGCTACCTAATGTTTCAACGGCTAATAGTTTTTTTACAATTGCATTCCTCTTTACCATATTATTCATCCCAATTGCCAAAACAATTGTTACTATGGCTGGAAGTCCTTCAGGAATAGCTGCCACAGCTAAACTTATAGCCACCATAAACATATCTAAAATGCCTCTCCCCTGAAATAAACCTAAAATGAACACTGCAGCACATACCAAAAGGGTAATGGAGCCTAGATTTTTTCCTAACTGATTTAATTTTAATTGTAATGGAGTTGGGTCCCCAGCTATTTTCTTTATCATTGTAGCTATCTTGCCAATTTCTGTATTATGACCAGTTTCCACTACTATGCCTTTCCCTCTACCATAAGTTACGCTAGTGCCCATATAGGCCATATTTACTCTGTCCCCTAAGGGAACCTCTTCTTTAAAAAATTTAGAACTATCCTTTTCTACGGGAATGGATTCTCCCGTAAGTGCTGCCTCATCTATTTTTAAATTAACACTTTCCACTAACCTTAAATCTGCAGGAATTATATCTCCTGCCTCTAACACCACTAAATCACCAGGCACTAATTTATTTGCAGGTACTATATCCATATGACCATTTCTAATAACCTTTGCAGTAGGTGAAGTCATTTTTCTGAGTTCATGTAAGGCCCTTTCTGCTCGACCTTCCTGATAAATCCCTAAGGCTGCATTAATTACTACTATTGCAAGTATCACTAAGGAATCCCTTATTTCTCCAATAAAGGCTGAAATTATTGCTGCCCCTATTAAAATTAGTACTAAAAAGTCAGAAAATTGATCTGCTATCTTTGAAAGCAGACCCGCCCTTGCTTCTTCCTGTAACTCATTAGATCCAAATTGTTTAAGCCTTTTATAGGCCTCCACATCTGTTAATCCCTTTTCTATGCTTGTCCTCTGGTTTTTTAATACTTCTTCCCTACTTTGTTTATACCAATTCATTTAATCATCCCCCTGCCTTACCCATTATA
Organism: Tissierellia bacterium; assembly: GCA_012728725.1. Classification (GTDB taxonomy): domain Bacteria; phylum Bacillota; class Clostridia; order Tissierellales; family Tepidimicrobiaceae; genus JAAYEM01. Next base: position 7,133 of record JAAYEM010000028.1, read on the forward strand.
TTCTTTTGCTATCTGTACATTATATAGTTTGTCCCTATATTTTATGCTTAAAATAGAATACTTTCCAAAATAAAAATCCGATGAAACCTTTCGGTTCCATCGGATAAGCATGGATATGGAAATATTATTTTATTACTGTAGTGGTTAATCCCTTTCTTAATACAGATTTTCCTCTGCTCTTCTCAGAATCAATATTTTGATAATGATACTCCCATCCAATCTGTCCTCTTTTCACGCATGAGTCATAATCATTTAGTATTTCAACAACTTCCTTAGATAATAAGAATAGTGCAATAATATTAGGTAAAGCCATTATACCCATAAACATATCTGCTAGTTCCCACGCAAAACCAGAATCTATCATAGTACCCAGTATTAATGCTACTAAAACTAGTGCTTTAAATCCAGTTATGGTTATGGGTCTGAAACTAAATACCAATTTTACATTAGATTCAGCAAAGAAATACCATCCTACTATTGTAGTTAAGGAGAAAAAGGTTAAACATATGGATAAAAACATTCCACCAAAGGAGCCAAATCCTGATGCAAAACCATATTGGGTCATAACTGTTGCGCTTTGTGTCATCTCAGCAGCTGATATGTTTGGATTATATGCCCCAGAGCTTATATTTACCATAACAGTTGATAGGCAAATTAAGAATGTGGATATAAATACCCCTATCATGGCAGTAAATCCTTGTTCAGCAGGATGTTTAGTATCTGCCACAGCATGGGAATGAGGAGTTGATCCCATACCAGCTTCATTGGAGAATAATCCTCTAGCTAGTCCAAATCTTATGGTTTGTTTAACAGTAATACCAAGTACACCACCACCTATTGATGATGGTTTAAAAGCTCCTACAAAAATACTTTTTATTGCAGGAATAAAACTACCTATATTTATAAGAATTATTATAAAACTTCCCAAAATATAGAATCCTGCCATAAAGGGTACAATTTTCTCTGCGAAGGAAGCAATCCTTCCCATACCACCCATTAATATGAGTCCAACTACCACTGCTAATACAATAGCTACCACAGATGTTGGGATTCCAAATGCATCGTTAACTGAAATGGCTATTGAGTTAGACTGTACCATAATACCAACTATACCTAAAGCAAATATACATACTAAGGCAAAAAATATGGCAATACCTTTAGATTTTAGTCCATTTTTAATATAGTAGGCAGGCCCACCTACTAATTCGCCTTCTTTTGTTTCTCTATATTTCTGAGCTAGAACTGATTCACTAAAAATAGTAGCCATTCCAAAAAATGCAGAAACAAGCATCCAAAATGCAGCTCCTGGACCACCTGCAGCAATTGCAGTTGCTACACCTACAATATTGCCTGTCCCAACCTGGGCTGCCACTGCAGTGGATAAGGCTTGAAAGGGGGTCATTTTACCTTCTTCTGCTGGTTTTTTCTTAACTATATCTCCTATCATCTTTTTCAATGCAGGTAGAACCCTAGTAAATTGTGGAAATTTTAGCCTTACCGTCATAAAAATCCCTATACCAATAAGCCCAAATATCAGTATATAGTCCCATAAAAAGACATTTACAATGCCAACTATTCCTTTCAGAAAGTCCATAATATAACCTCCAATTTTATCTTTGGTTAATTATAATCAATAATCTTCAAATGGTAACAAAAAGTTTCGAAGGCCTACAAAAATTATTATTTACAATAATTTCAAATAAAAAAACTTCCGTTATATGGTCCATCAAACGGAAGCTTTTTAGAAACTTATTTAAAAAGCATTTATTTAGTATTTATAATTCCCTTTTTCCATAATAAACAATCCCATCTAAAAATTTTTTTATATTTACCTTGCCCCTTTCCTTCCCTTTTCCCCTGATGTAATCCATTTCCTTTTTTATTTGCTCAAAAGTATAAAGGCCATTAGAGTATTCTGTAAAAATTTCATTCATATAATCCTCTATGCCTATATTGGCTAAATTCACCAATCCAATGGTTGCCGTTCTTCTTATTCTCTGTTCCATAGTTTTTGGGTTGTCAGTAAAAAGGCCACATATTTCCTTCACTGTAAATTTGGACATATTTTGATTTGTATCGATTAGATATTCGGCAATCTGAATTATATCCTGACTACCAGCTTCACCAAGTATTCCAATTCTCTCCATGACTCTTTTAACTCCTTCAATGGCATCCTTATTTTTGTCATTAGAATTAACATATTCAGAAGCAAATATATTTTTAATCTGCTCTAACTTTTCATTCATTTCGATCTTTTCTATAACCTTTTTTATTACGGTCTCTACTTCAATAGCATTTATAGGTTTTGAAATATAGTATTCAATCCCACTTTCATAGGCTTTAGCAATCATATTTTTAGAAGATACTTGGGATATCATTATATACTGAATATCTTTATAGGTATTTTTTGCTTCCCTTATCAAGCTAATACCATCTTTACCAGGCATTAGTAGATCCACTAATACAATATCAGGTTTCATCCTTATTATATCTTCTAGAGCACTTATCCCGTCAGTGGCTTTCCCCACCACATCCCCCAAATTCTTATCTATTATTATTTTTTCCAAAATCTTAATAACATTCACATCATCTTCCACTATGAATATTTTCACCACCTACCACCTCCAGAGAATCTTTTGGTATATATATATTAAAGGTGGTACCCTTTCCCTTTTTGGAACTAACACTAACTTTACCATTTAACTCCTCTTCAACCATATGTTTTACAACACTCAACCCTAGCCCCCTATTTATTTTTCCCGTGCTGTAGTCAATCTTGGTTGAAAATCCTGGTAAAAAAACATCTTTTAAATTTTCCTCATCTATTCCAATTCCATTATCAGAAACCTTAAAGATATGTTGATCTTTTTCCAACCTATAGTTAACACTGATCCTTGCTTCCCTTTGTAGATTGGATACTGCATCTATACTATTCATAATTAGATTGCGTAAAATAGACATAAGGTAATAATGGTTTTGAGTATAAAAATCACCTTCTATATGGAATGTGAAAACTATATCTTTTTCCAACCTTTTAGCTTCCCTTTTCATAGTTTCTGATAAAATACTTATAATATCCTTTAAATTCATGCCCTTATCCTTAAGTTGATTTTCAGTAATTTCCTTTAAACCCCGAACTACTAATTCATTTTCCTTTTTTATTTCATGTATATCCCTAGCAATGGATATAGCTCTTGTAGCCCAAGTATCCCTATCTTCATTGGATTTGATCTTTTCAAACAACTCATATGAATTGGACATAACCTTTTCAATATTATCCATATTTTTTTCCATCCAATACATTTCCGTTTTCAACTCCGAAGTCAGCCACAATAGTTTCCTATACCTCTTCTCATGTTCTTCCCTAATAAGAAGCATCCTATAATATTTAAGCAGATTTAACCCTAACCATATTATGCCAGAGCGTACTATTGCTGCCAATAACAGAGTAGGCATAAGACCCCACACCAAAAAAGAATCTGTAATACTAGTCCTTGTAACAGCTTCTATTAGATTTGCCCCAAAATCGCTTATTATAGTAATATAGAAAATAAAATTCGCCTTCTCCTTTTTCTCCCTATCCATTAGCAAATCAAAAATAATAGAATAAAATAGATAGAAGAGTATTTCTAGTTGATAGGATATTATTACACCATCCAAACTTTTATTTACTAAAAAGTAGACTAATAATCTTACAAGATACACCATTATACCAGATATTAATCCAGTAACAATTGGTCTTAAATCCTTATATAGGAGAAGCAAAACAAACAATATAATGCCTGCTGAAATCCTAAAATCACTGCCCACAAGCCCTATGCTGATTTGGGATGCCAATGCAACCATAATGGAGGCCAATATAATTTTTTTGTATTCTTTCAAACCTACCTACCCCTTATTTAGTATGTATGAATGGATTTTTATTCTATATTTTTCATTATTCCAGAGGTTTTATTGACATGGAACACAAATATTATACCCGCTCCAGGCTTTTCAATATTCAATTTTTCATTAATAGCCTTTATGATTGAATCTGTATATTGGGATTCCGATAGTATTAATACTATATCCTTTTCCGGTTCTATTTCGATATTGAATAATTTTGCCTTTTCGTGAATACCAGAACCTCTACCATGCATTACAGTACCACCTGTTGCTCCAGCAGCCCTAGCAGCCTCTACAACATCGTCTGCCAATCCCCTATCTACAATAGTTACAATACCTTCATATTTCATTTCATCACCACCTCGCCTTTCCTGATTTGATATATAGGTGCAACCTTTTAAACCTAACACTCTATTTACAGGAGTGGAGAAGGCTATACCATGGTTAGGTTTATCCAATGAAAATTCCCTGGTCAATTCTTCATGGAATATCTCTTCCAAATCCTCTTCAATTACCATAAGCAATAGCTCTTTTCTCACTTCATCTAGTCCAAGAATTTTTAACAAACTGCTCCTTACAGTCCCTTTTCCCAATATGAAGGTGCCTCCACTTGCACCTAATTCCTTAGATTTTTTTAATACCTTGCTACCCTTTCCGAAGTCTACAATTGCACAAAATAGGGAAAAATTCTTATGAATAATCTTCATTAATATCAACTCCCTCCTTTTTAGCCTTTATCTTAAATAGGAGACCAAGTACTTGGATTGCTACTAATGGAGTCATGGCAACCATTGCTATAACCCCAAATCCGTCTACCATCACATTGGCCGTAGGTATTGCTTCCGCAGCCCCCTGAGCAAAGGCTAAAACAAATGTGGCTGTCATAGGTCCTGATGCTACTCCACCTGAATCATAAGCTATTCCAACAAAAATAGGAGGTACAAAATAACTAATTAATGCAGCTATTGCAAATCCAGGTAATAAAAAATGCCATAATTTTAAATCTGGGAACATTATCCTCATCATGGACATGGATACTGCAAAAGCTATCCCTATAGATAAAGTTGCTAGTATGGCCTTTCTCTTTATATAACCTGAGGTTACATCCTCTACCTGCTTTGTTAATACGTGTACTGCTGGTTCAGCTAGTACCACTACAAGACCTAATAAAAATCCAATAATTGGAAGCAACCAATTTGATTCATGGCTTGCAATACCACAACCCATAACTCTCCCAAGTTCCATAAATCCTGCATTAACTCCTGTTAAAAACAAAACTAAACCAATATATGTATATACCAATCCCTTTAAAATTTTATTCCTGTTTTTTCTATTTAATCTAAATTTAACTGCATTAAATATAAAAAACATAATAGATATTGGGAGTAAGGTAAAGATGGAATCCTTGGCCATAACTGATAATTCTTCTATAAAGGGCTGTAGGATACCAGTATGGGGAACAAAAACCTCTGCTTGTCCTTGTATATTTTTCAAGCCTGCTATTACGCTCATTAACATAATAGCAAAAATTGGTCCACATGATGCCATACCCACAAGGCCAAAACTATCTTCCTCCGATATTTTACCGCTTTTCAATTGGGAAACCCCTAGTCCAAGAGCTAAAATAAAGGGGGTTGTCATAGCTCCCGTTGTTGCCCCTGAGGCATCTACTGAAATGGCTAGAAATTCCTCAGAAGTCATTATTCCTAGTAAAAATATTATAAAATACACTAAAGTATACACCTTGTTTAAAGGTTTTTCAAATAAAATCCTAAGTAAACCTACCGCTACCATTATTCCTACACCAATTGAAACAACTATAAGTATAGAGGTAGAAGATAATACACCACCAGAAGCATCCCTTACCTGAAAGGCAAGTATCTGTAAATCCGGTTCTGCTACTGTTATAAAAAAACCTAGTAAAAATCCTAATATCCCTACCACAAACACCTTATTACTTCTTGCTAAGCCTTCCCCCATAAGATTACCTATAGGTGAAATACCAATTTCAGCACCAAATAAAAAAATCCCTAAACCCAATATAACTGTTATGGACCCTATTAAGAACCTTGCTAACATATCTCCATCTACAGGTACTACGGTGAAGTTTAATATAATTACCAGTATAATTATTGGAATTACAGCAAATGCTACTTCTTTAAATTTATCCAACAATAATTTCAATAAATACGCCTCCTTTCACTTATCTAGGTTTAGTCTTTGCAACATCAAAGGAAATTTAATAATATATAAAAATTAAATGTATCACAACTTTATCAATAATATACCCAGGGTATTTTCCCTTATATACTTATTGATTAAATTTATACAATTAATTTTCAGCTATTTAATTAAATATATTATTATAAAAAGTAGTATCTTATATGAAAATGAGATTGATTATTTAAATTAGCACACAGGTATATTATACAGCATAATAAAGGCTAAAGGTGTTAATATTTTTGCTTTTTTAAATATTTTTTGTTTCCAAGTATCTACTTCACATCTATTTCATCAAAGAGGAGAATAATTTAAATATTAATCCAA
>JAAYEM010000029.1 GCA_012728725.1 Tissierellia bacterium
ATTTTGCTCTTTCAAGATGATATTTGTGGCCTAGGTGAAATGGATTGTATTCAGTTATTAAGCCTACAACTTTCATATTGGTGCCCTCCGTGACCTTTTAAATGTATTATAACATATATGTCAATGGTTATTATAACTTATAAAAAACGTTGATTTTTTAACAAAATTATAATAGAATACTTATGATAAATACAATTTATAGGAGGAATGAAAATGAAGATTTTAGTAATTAACTGTGGAAGTTCTTCATTAAAATATCAATTATTAAATATGGAAAATGAGGAAGTTTTAGCAAAGGGTCTTGTTGAAAGAATAGGAATAGAAGGGTCAAGGGTAAAGCATAAAGCTGTAGGTAAGGAAGAAGTTATAATAGAAGAAGCTATGGAAGATCACAGAAGGGCACTGGAATTAGTATTAAATGCTCTTGTTGACCCAGAGCATGGTGTAATTGAATCAATGGATGAAATCGGTGCTGTAGGTCACAGGGTGGTACATGGAGGAGAAAAGTTCTCAAGTTCTACTATAATCGATGATGAAGTATTAAAGGCTATATATGATTGTATTGAATTAGCACCTTTACACAATCCACCAAATATTATGGGGATAGAAGCTTGCAGACAATTAATGCCCAATACCCCTATGGTGGCTGTGTTTGATACTGCATTCCATCAAACTATACCACCAGCTAATTATATGTATCCACTACCTTATGAATTATACGAGAAGTATGGAATTAGAAAATATGGTTTCCATGGTACATCTCACAAGTATGTAGCATTAAGAGCGGCAGAAATGGTGCACAGGCCTATTGAAACCCTTAATATTGTTACTTGTCACCTTGGAAATGGAGCTAGCGTTTGTGCTATTCAAGGTGGAAAATCTATTGAAACTAGTATGGGCTTTACTCCACTAGAAGGATTAGCAATGGGAACTAGGTCAGGAGATGTGGATCCAGCAGTAATTCCATTTATTATGGAAAAGGAAAATATGTCCTTTGAAGAAGTTAATGAAATGCTAAACAAAAAATCTGGTGTTTTAGGTCTTTCTGGAATAAGCAGTGACTTTAGAGACCTTGAAGAAGCTGCTGCTAAAGGAAATAAAAGAGCTCAATTGGCTATAGATGTATTCTGTAATAGGGTTAAGAAATATATTGGAGCATATGCTGCCTTAATGTGCCATATAGATGTTTTAGTTTTCACTGCAGGTATAGGAGAAAATTCTATTTCTATTAGGGAAAAGATTTGTGAAGGTTTAGATTGTATTAGTATAAGACTTGATAAAGAGTTAAATAAGGTTAGAGGAAAGGAAGCAATATTGACTAAAGATTTAACATCTACCCAAATTCTTGTTATTCCAACAAATGAAGAATTAATGATAGCTAGGGATACCCTTGAGTTAGTTAGCAAATAATAATTCTTGACAATTTCTGGCCTCCTTTATATAATTAAGTGTGTTAATCTAAGAGGTGAAAATAATGAATATAGACCTATCAAGCTTTCAGGACGAAACTGTAATAAGTATTTCCTTAGAAGGCAAGTTGGAAAAAAACAATTTAAATATAAACGGGAGAAAGATAAGGTTTATGGAGCCCATAGAATATAAAGGCCAAATATATAGGGTTGGCAAGGATAAGCAGCTTCATTTAGATATTAATTATAAATATGAAGAAGAATGTGGAAGGTGCCTTGAACCCTTTGTAAGGGAAGAAAGTACAGTTTTGTCAGGAAAGCTAGTGGAAGATGTAGGTGGAGATTGTGAAGATGAGGAAGAGGAGCTTATCTATCATACAGGTGATAAATTAAATCTAGATAAATATATAATGGATATGGTAGTATTGTCCCTTCCTATGAAACCTCTTTGCAACGTAGGATGTAAAGGATTGTGTCCAAAGTGTGGAGTTAATCAAAATAAAAAAGACTGTGATTGTGATGTGGAGGATGTTGATCCAAGACTTGCAATACTTAAAGATTTTTTCCCAGAGGAATAAGGAGGTGTTTTAGTTGGCTGTACCAAAGCGAAAGACTTCTAAAGCAAGAAGGGATAAGAGAAGGGCTTCTGCTTATAGACTGACAAAGGCTACAATTTCAGAATGTCCACAATGCCATGAGCCCAAGCTACCCCATAGGGTTTGTAGAGCCTGTGGCTATTATAAAAATAGGGAAGTAATGGATGTGGAATAAAAAGATAGTGAATCAATTCACTATCTTTTTTTCTATAAATATTGCTTTTTTACATATTCTATAATATATTAAATATCAGCAGCTACAATAAGAGGTGTAGGAGGGGAGTTATGAAAATTATAGTGGATGGCATGGGAGGAGATAATAGTCCCCAGGAAATCGTTAAGGGATCTATTGATGCCATTAAGGAATTAGATGTGGAGATAGTAATTGTAGGCAGAAAGGAATTAATAGAAAAGGAATTAACAAAATATGAATTTCCAATAGATAGAATAGAGATACTTAATGCTACTGAGATTATTTCCAATGATGAAGAGCCAGTTTTAGCCATAAGGCGCAAAAAGAATTCTTCTATAGTAGTTGGCCTAGAGGCTCTAGTTGAAGGCAAGGGTTGTGGTTTCGTATCAGCTGGTAGCACAGGAGCTTTACTAGCCGGAGGCCTCTTCATAGTAAAAAGGATAGAAGGGATAGAAAGGGCAGCCTTGGCTACTGTATATCCAACTATAAAAGGGGTATCCTTTTTATTAGATGCAGGGGCTAATGTGGATTGTAAACCTGAGTATTTAAGGCAATTTGCTATAATGGGCTCCATTTATTGTGATAAGGTTTTGGGAATAAAAAATCCAAAGGTTGGTTTAGCCAATATAGGCGTAGAGGAAGGGAAAGGTAATAAGTTAGTTAGGGAGGCTTACAAACTTATTAAAGAGTCAAATATAAATTTTGCTGGGAATGTAGAAGTAAGGGATATCCCAGAAGGGGTTGTTGATATTATTATATGTGATGGATTTATAGGTAATGTTATATTGAAATTAACAGAAGGCATGGCCATTTCCATATTCTCAGCCCTAAAGGAAGAATTTACCAAATCCTTAAAATCTAAGATGGGAGCACTAATGTTAAAAAGCCAATTGAAGTCATTTAAGGAAAGGCTTGATTATAGAGAATATGGAGGTGCACCATTATTAGGTTTAAAGCAGCCAGTAATTAAAGCCCATGGAAGCTCAGATGCTTTTGCTATAAAAAATGCTATTAGACAGGTAAAAAATTTTGTTCAAAGGGATGTTATAAATATAATAGAAGAAAATATTAATATTAGCAAATAAATTATTAAAGGACTTTCGGAGGTGCTGAGAATGATTTATGACCAAATAAGAAGAATTATATCAGAACAATTCAATATTGATGAGGATAGTATTACCATGGAGACTTCCTTTAGGGAAGATTTAAATGCAGACTCTTTAGATTTGGTAGAACTAATAATGGCATTGGAAGATGAGTTTGGATTAGAGGTTGAGGATGAAGCTGTAGAAGCTATCGATACTGTAGAGGATGCTGTTGATTATATAAGTAATATTATAGACAGTTAATCTGCCTTACTTTTTAATTTTTTATTGTACCTATTTAAATATTTGGAGGTAATAGTGTGAGTATATCTTCTGAAAGAAAAAAAGTATTGGAAAAATTACAATCCCATATTAATTACACTTTTAAAGATTATAGATTTCTAAATATTTCTTTGACCCACAGCTCCTATTCTAATGAAAATAAAAGCAAGGGAATAGAAAGCAATGAGAGATTGGAATTTCTGGGAGATGTAGTAGTAAATTTAATAGTTAGCGAATACTTGTATAATCGGTTTAAGGAGTTGCCAGAAGGGGAGCTTACTAAAAGAAGGGCTACAATAGGCTGTGAGTCATCTTTAGCCTTTGCAGCGCGAAAGATTAATTTAGGAGATTATATGCTATTAGGAAAAGGGGAAGAGGCTACCGGTGGAAGGAATAGGGATTCCATATTAGCTGATGCTTTTGAGGCCTTAGTGGGAGCAATTTATATTGATGGTGGTTTAGATAAGGTTAGGGACTTTTTAATAGGGACCTTTGAACAGGAAATCATTTATGCCATCTCAAAGGGAAACCTATTTACTGATTATAAAACTGAATTACAGGAAGTATTGCAGAAAAGGACAAAATCAAAGATTGAATATAAGGTAGAAAAAGAGGTAGGACCAGATCATAATAAGAAATTTTATATAAATGTGATTGTGGAAAACAAAATCATAGGGAGTGGCATGGGAAGAAGCAAGAAAGAAGCTGAACAGATGGCAGCTAAAGAAGCTTTATACAAGCTAGGTGTGCGAAATGAGTAAGGACTATTTCATAATACCTATATTTGTGCCCCATTTAGGCTGTCCCCATGATTGTGTTTTTTGCAATCAAAGGAGGATAACGGGATTATCTACCAATGTATCTAAAGAACTGGTACAAAAGACCATTTTAGAGTATATTGCCACATTTCCAAAAGGCAATATAAAGGTAGAAGTGGCCTTTTATGGTGGAAGTTTTACAGGAATCAAAAAAGAAATCCAGGAGGAATTGTTGTCAGTTCCCTTTAAATTCAAAGAAGAAGGAAGAATAGATGGTATAAGATTGTCTACAAGACCTGATTATATAGATGAAGAAATATTGGGATTATTGAAAAAATACAAAGTAGATACTATAGAATTAGGGGTACAATCTATGGATGATGAAGTATTATACAAGAGTGGAAGAGGCCATAATAGCCAGCAGGTTTATTTGGCCTCTAAGCTAATTAAGGAGTATGAATTTAATCTGGGTTTGCAGATGATGATTGGATTGGTAGGAGATAATAGGGATAAATCCATATATACGGCTAAAGAATTCATTAAATTAGAACCCTATTGTGTAAGAATTTATCCTACCCTAGTAATAAAAGATACCTATCTAGAGAAATTGTACAAGAATAGGTTTTATAGACCTTTGAGCCTGGAAGAAGCAGTCCATATAACCACTGATATCCTTATTTTATTTGAGTACTATAATATAGATGTAATCAGGGTGGGACTTCAACCTACAGATAATATTAGATTGGGTGGAGATGTATTGGCAGGGCCCTTCCATCCTTCTTTCAGACAATTGGTAGAATCCAACATAAACAAGATAATATTGGACAAATTTATTTCCCTATCAAATATCCAGTTGACGGATAAAACAATGATAATAGAAACTAAGGGGAAAAACATATCTAACATAGTAGGGCAAAAGTCTAGTAATACTAAATATTTAATTGATAGGTATGGACTAAAAAATATAAAAATATACCCCAAAAATATTCCTGAACATTTTATAGATATATCTATAGATGATATTAGTTATAGGATCGATAGGAGAAAGGCAATAGAAGATTACCTAAAATCAAAAGCAATAATTTAGTTTAAAGGGTGAGAAATTTGCACTTAAAAAAAGTGGAGATACAGGGCTTTAAATCCTTTCCAGATAAAATAGAGATAGAGTTTAATAAGGGTATTACAGCTATTGTAGGTCCCAATGGCAGTGGAAAAAGCAATATTGCTGATGCTATTAGATGGGTCCTGGGAGAACAAAGTGTAAAGACCCTTAGAGGTAGCAAAATGGAGGATGTAATCTTTGCAGGTACCAACACTAGAAAGCCTTTAGGGTTTGCAGAGGTAACTATAGTTTTTGATAATAGGGATGGCTTTATACCAATTGATTATCAGGAGGTAGCCATTACTAGAAGGATGTTCCGTTCAGGGGAAAGTGAATATTATTTAAACAAAAATGCTTGCAGATTAAAAGACATTAGGGAATTATTTATGGATACAGGAATAGGTAAGGATGGTTATTCTATAATTGGACAAGGCAGGGTTGATGAGATATTAAGTAGTAGGCCGGAGGATAGGAGAAATATATTTGAAGAGGCTGCAGGTATAGTTAAATACAAGACTAAGAAGATAGAGGCTGAAAGAAAGCTAGAAAAAACTGATAGCAACCTTGTAAGGATAAGGGATATAATAATAGAGCTTAAAAGCCAATCTGAAAAATTAAAAGATCAGTCGGAAAATGCGAGTAAGTTTCTTCAATTATCAGACCAATTAAAGGAATTAGAAGTAAATATATTGATTAGAAAAATCCATGAGATTGAGAGAAAGATAGAAAAAGGCAAGAATGAAAAGGAAAGTTTGCAAATAAAAATAGATAGTATTTTAGCAGAACAGGGGAAGATTGAAGGTAAGTTAAATTCAATAAAAGCTAAAATAAAAGATTTGGATCTATCTATTGACCAGGTTCAGGAAGAGAAAGCTGAAACATTGGATACCTTAAATGAATATAAGAATAATTTAAATGTGCTAGAGGAAAAGGAAAAATTCTATTTAAAGGATATTGAAAGGCTAACCAGGGAAATAGAGGATTTAAATAATAAATTAATAGAATTAGAGAATGAGAAGAATTTGCTTTTAGTGGATAATGAAAATGTAGAAAAAGAGCTCCATTCATTAAGAGTAGATTTTACTCAAAAAAATAGTAATCTTGAAAGAATAAATGTTAAAATAGCTGAAAGTGAAAAGATAATAGAAAAAGAAAAAGATAAGATAATAGACTATTATAATTTAATTACAGATAAAAAAAGTAATTTAAATAGTATTTTAAGTTTTAAAGATAATATCAATAAGAGAATTAAACAGATAGAAGGGGAAATCCATAATATTACAGAAGAAATTAAGGATGCTGAAGCTTTATTAATAGAAATCCAAAAATTAGAATCAGAGAAAAAAGAGGAGCTTGTGAATATAAACAAAGGCCTAGCCAATTTAAAATTGAAAGAGAAGGATTATAAGGATAGTCTGGATAAGCTGTATAAAACAATTAACCAAAACAAGATAAAATTACAAAGCCTTATTTCCAATTTTAATCTTTTGAAGAATATGGAAGAGGATTATGAAGGCTACTTTAAAAGCGTTAAGAATTTGCTATTGGCTTCTAAAAGGGATGAATCATTGCGAAAAAGGCTAGTAGGAGTGGTAGCCGATCTATTAAAGGTGGAGGAAAAGTATATAAAGGCAATAGATGTAGGATTAGGTGGAAGCTTACAAAATATAGTAACTAAGGATGAAGAGGATGCCAAGTATCTGATTCAATATCTAAGAGATAATAAATTAGGTAGGGTAACTTTTTTACCTATTTCTACTATTAAAGGTAAGCCTATTTATATAAGTCCAGTAGATAGGGAAAGATACCATATATTAGGGCTGGGTTCTGAACTTATCAGTTTCGATAGAGTGTATAAAGATATTTTTGAATACCTATTAGGCAGAACTATTGTAGTGGAAAATATTGATTATGCTACACAAGTTGCTAAAAAATTTAACTATTCCTATAGGGTGGTAACCCTAGAAGGAGATATAATAAATATTGGAGGTTCTATGACTGGAGGGAGCCTGCCTCAGCTTAGTGGAAGTTTACTGAATAGAAAGTATAGGATGGAGAGTATAAAAAAAGAGATAAATCACATTACTGAAATTTTAGACAAACTGGAAGAGGAAAAAATAAATTTAAAATCAAGTATAGATAGCAATGAAAAAGAAATAAAGACATTGGAAGCTAAACTTCAAGACATAAATATTAGTATCATAAGATTAGAAAATGAAAGAAATAAATACAGTACAGAATTAAATAGAGGTAATGAGGCTATTACAAAGTATAAAGACGAGATAAAAAAGTTGAATATGGAGCTAATGGATATAGAGAAAAAAGAAGAGGATTTAAATAGGCAATTGACTCTATTAAATGATGAGAACAGTTCATTAAAGGAAAAAATAGATGAATTGATGCTGGAATTTGAAGAAGGAAAAGCCATAAGAGAAAAGGCTATGAAAGAGGTAACGGATACTAAGATACAGATAAATTCATTGGAAAACCGATTAGCAAATAATAAGGAAAAGTTAGAAAAGATCGAAGGGGAATTAAAGAACACTACAGCTCAAATTTCCCTAAAGGAAAATGAAATTAAAGAAAAAAAGAAGGAAATAGACATTATATCTAAGGATATATTGTCCTTAGAAGGAGATATAGATAAACTATCAATATTAGAGAAAGAACAAGAAAATATATTTCATGCTTTGAGGGATGAAAAGGATAAATACATGGAAGAGTTTTATTTAGAACAAAGTAGATTCAAGGAAACAAACGAAAGACTAACTGGTATTGAAAAGCAAAAAAACAATTGGGAACTAAAAGAAGCAAAATTGAGTGTACAGCTGGATAATATATATTCAAAATTAGAGGAAGAATATGAACTAGAATATGATGAAGCTATAAAATTATTAGTTGAAATTGAGGATTTGGACAAGGCTCATGAGGAGGTCAAAAGATTAAAGGGTGAAATTAAAAAATTAGGATCGGTTAATTTAAGTTCCATTGATGAATATAGAGCTGTAAATGAAAGATTGGAATTTATGGAAAAGCAAGAGAAGGATTTATTATCAGCTATAGATGATCTAAAGAAAGTAATAAAGGATATGGAATCAAAGATGGAGAAACAATTTTTGTCATATTTCCATACTATAAATGAAAACTTTAATAAAGTTTTTTCAATACTATTTGATGGAGGTAAAGCTAGTTTATCTTTGGAGGATGAGAAAAATATATTGACTTGTGGTATAGAAATAAATGCCATGCCTCCGGGAAAGAAATTACAGAATTTAAATTTGCTTTCTGGAGGGGAAAAATCATTGACTGCTGTAGCCCTATTGTTTGCAATACTCCAAACCAAATCTACCCCTTTCTGCATTTTAGATGAGATAGATGCAGCTTTAGATGATGCCAATATTAATAGGTATACCAGTTACTTAAAAAGTTTTTCCAACAAAATACAATTTATTATGATAACCCACAGGAAGAAAACTATGGAAATTGCGGACGTATTATATGGAGTAACAATGGAAGAGGAAGGGGTAAGCAAGATGGTTTCTGTTAAATTAAGTGACCCTTTGGAAGAAATAGCAAGTTAGGAGGTTAAATATGTTTAAAAATTTATTCAAACGTAACAATAAACAGGAAGAGTTAAAAGATAAGGAATTAGTTAGTGAAGATGGGAAGGAAGACAGTCTAATAGAGGAAAGTAATAATTTAAAGGAAGAGCCTGGCAAATCTAAACTCAGCTTTTTTGACAAATTAAAAGCTGGTTTAGATAAGACTAGGAAGGGAATGACAGAGAAAATAGATGGTATATTAAAATCCTACACTAAGGTAGATGAAGAGCTTTTTGATGATTTAGAGGAGATATTAGTAATGGCAGATGTAGGAGTTAATACTACCATGGAGATAATTGATAGGCTTAAAGATAGGGTTAGAGAGGAAAAGGTAACAGATCCCAATGGAGTAAGGGAGCTTTTGAAGGAAGAAATAGGAAATATAATGAAGGAATCTGGCCTAGATAATAGATTACAAATAGAACCCTCACCAGCAGTTATATTGGTGGTAGGTGTCAATGGGGTTGGGAAGACTACTACTATAGGGAAACTGTCTTATAAATTAAAAAAGCAAGGAAAAAAAGTGATAATTGCAGCAGGAGATACCTTTAGGGCTGCTGCCATAGAGCAATTGGAAGAATGGAGCAAAAGAGCTGAAGTAGATATCGTTAGCCATATGGAGGGGGCGGACCCGGCGGCAGTAATATATGATGGTATACAGGCAGCCAAGGCAAGAAAATGTGATGTGTTGATATGTGATACTGCAGGCAGGCTTCATAACAAGAAAAATCTAATGAACGAATTAAATAAAATTTTTAGGGTGATTGAAAGGGAGTATCCCGATGCAAAAAGGGAAGTTCTTTTAGTTTTAGATGCCACTACTGGGCAAAATGCTATTTCACAAGCCAAGGTATTTAAAGAGGTTTGTGATATTACAGGGGTGGTTTTAACAAAATTGGATGGCACTGCAAAAGGAGGAGTTGTAATCGCCCTTCAATGGGAATTTAGTTTGCCAGTTAAATTGGTAGGCATTGGAGAAAAGATTGATGATTTGCAAGAGTTTAATACAGATGATTTTGTTGAAGCCATATTTAATTAAACAATAAATTTACTTTAATTTTGTATTGACAAGGAAAGAGTATTATATTAATATAGTACTGTCAAGCTAAAACCTTGACAGTACTATTTAGTTGGTGATAGTATGGTAGAAAGGATTGTGGAAATAGGGATTTTATTCGACTTCTATGGAAAATTACTTAGTGAAAGGCAGTATGTAGCTATTGAATTATATTATATCCACGATCTTTCGTTGGCTGAAATAAGTGAAGAATTAGGGATTAGTCGTCAGGGCGTATACGATATATTAAAAAGGGCAGAAGAGTATTTATACGAATATGAAACTAGATTAGGACTAGTTAATAAGTTTAGACGAAACAAAGAGGATATAAATAGGATTTATAGATTAACCGAGGAAATTGAGAAGGAGTCTGAAGGTATTGGTAATGAAAGTATATTAATAAAAGCTAAAAATTTGAAGGCTATACTAAATAAAATGATAGAGAATAGCTAGGGGGCCGATAATTAATGGTATTTGAAAGCTTGTCCGAGAAGTTACAAAATGCTTTGGGAAAGTTAAGGGGCAAAGGCAAACTTTCAGAGAAAGATGTTGACACTGCTATGAGAGAGGTAAGGCTTGCCCTATTGGAAGCAGATGTAAACTTCAAGGTGGTTAAGGATTTTATTAAAAATGTAAAGACCCGGGCTGTAGGTTCAGAAGTAATGGAAAGTTTAACTCCAGGACAGCAAGTTATAAAAATTGTAAATGAAGAATTAACTAAATTAATGGGTGAAAAGGAAGCAAAATTGAATTTTGCATCAACACCCCCTACAGTTATTTTAATGTGTGGATTGCAAGGGGCCGGTAAAACTACAACGGCTGCTAAATTGGCTAATAATCTTAAGAAACAGAATAAAAGACCCCTTCTTGTTGCCTGTGATGTTTATCGTCCTGCAGCTATTAAACAGTTGGAAGTAGTAGGAGAAAAAGTGGGAGTACCAGTATTTTCAATGGGGGATAAAAACAATCCAGTTGATATAGCAAAAGCAGCAATTCAACACGGGAAGAAGTACAATAATGACTGTATTATTATAGATACTGCTGGTAGGCTCCATATAGATGAGGATTTAATGATAGAGTTACAAAACATAAGGGATTCTGTAAACCCCCAGGAAATTTTACTGGTTGTAGATGCAATGACAGGACAAGACGCAGTTAATGTAGCTGAAACCTTTAATGAAAAACTTGGAATTACAGGAGTAATCCTTACCAAGCTTGATGGAGATGCAAGGGGAGGGGCTGCACTATCAATTAGGGCGGTAACGCAAAAACCAGTAAAATTTGTAGGTATGGGAGAAAAACTGGATCAACTGGAGCCTTTCCATCCTGACAGGATGGCTTCAAGAATATTAGGAATGGGTGATGTGTTAAGCCTAATCGAAAAGGCCCAAGCTTCTATAGATGAGAAAAAGGCTTTAGAACTAGAAAAGAAGATCCGTTCCCAACAATTTACATTGGATGATTTTTTAGATCAATTGGAGCAGATGAGAAATTTAGGTCCTATAGATGAATTGCTTGGAATGCTCCCTGGTATAAATTCAAAAGCTCTTAAAGGATTAGATGTAAATGAAAAGGACATAGTAAAAATACAGGCAATTATTCAATCTATGACTATGGAAGAGAGGGAAAACCCATCAATTATCAATAGCAGCAGGAGGAAAAGAATTGCTCAGGGTAGCGGTACAAGTGTTCAAGATGTAAATAGGTTGTTAAAACAATTTAGGGAGACAAAAAAGATGATGAAAAGGTTGACTGATATGGAGAAGACTATGAAGAAAAGAGGGAGATTTGGATTCCCCTTTTTCTAATAGATATTAGAAATTAAAGGAGGTGAAAAGATGGCAGTTAAAATTAGATTGAAAAGAATGGGAGCTAAGAAAAACCCTTTCTATAGAATAATTGTTGCCGATTCTCGTTCTCCAAGAGACGGGAGGTTTATTGAGGAAATAGGTTATTATGACCCATTAACTGAACCTAAAACTGTAAAGATAGATAATGAGAAAGCTATTAAATGGTTAAATAATGGTGCTAAACCTACAGATACTGTTGATAGATTATTTAGAGAAAATGGAATATATGAATTAAGCAAGGAGAATAGTGTAGAAGAATAATTACTAGGAGGTGTTCAAAATGGGCGAATTAGTAGAAATAATTGCAAAGGCTCTTGTAGATAATCCTGATGAAGTAGAAGTTAATGAGGTTGAAGGGACTCAATCAATAATAATCGAGTTGAAGGTTGCAGAGGAAGATATGGGTAAAATAATTGGAAAACAAGGTAGGATAGCAAAGGCTATTAGGACTGTAGTCAAGGCAGCTGCTATAAAGGAAAACAAAAGAGTAGTAGTGGAAATCATCCAATAATAAGTGCTGATATTAGTTATAAAATGAATGAATATGGGTGCCTTCCAGGTGCCCTTTCTATTACTATTTGGTTGGTGAAAATATGGATTATATAAAGGTTGGTACAATAACCAATACTCATGGTGTAAAAGGGGAAGTAAGGGTTTACCCCTTAACTGATGATATAAATAGATTTGATAGTTTAGAAACTGTATATTTAGGGGATAATAAACAGAAGGTTAAAATTGAAAAGGTTAGGTATCATAAAGGTCTGGTTATATTAAAATTTAAAGAATTTGGTAATATAAATCAGGTATTGAAATTTAAAGGAGAATACATCTATATAGATAAAGAAGACAGGGTTGAATTACCTGAGGATCATTTCTTTATATTCGAAATTGTGGACTGTATAGTATATGATACCAAGGGGGAAAAAATAGGCATAGTTACCGATGTGTTGCAGTATTCAAGTAATGATGTATATGTTGTAAAGGACCATGAAAGGAATAAAGAATATTTAATTCCAGCAGTAAAAGAATTTATTGTTGATATAGATATCAACAATAAAAAAATAATAATCGATCCAATAGAAGGAATGATAGAATGAGGATCGATATTTTAACCTTGTTTCCAGAGATATTCGATACTTTTGAAAAATGGAGTATTGTTGGTAAAACTATTGAAAAGGGATTGGTATCCATTAATAAAGTAAATATAAGGGATTTTTCCCAGGATAAGCATAAGAGGGTAGACGATTACCCCTTTGGTGGAGGGCCTGGTATGATAATGAAACCAGAACCCATTTATGAGGCTTTAAAAAGTGTAAACACTGAAAATTCTTTAACCATATACCTATCCCCCCAGGGTAAGGTTTATAACCAACAATTGGCTAACCAATTGTCAAAGGAAAAACATTTAATTCTTTTATGTGGTCACTATGAAGGTGTGGATAATAGAATAGTTGAAAATTTTATAGATTTGGAGATTTCCATCGGTGATTATGTTTTAACTGGCGGAGAAATTCCAGCTATGGTATTAATAGAATCCATAATAAGGTTATTGCCTGGGGCATTAGGCAGCAAAGAGTCCTATACAGATGAATCCCACTATGATGGGTTATTAGAATATCCCCAATATACAAGACCTAGAGTCTTTAAAGGATTGAAAGTTCCAGATATATTATTATCTGGTAACCATAAAAAAATAGATGAGTGGAGGAAGTATCAATCTTTAAAAAATACCTATATAAAAAGACCAGATCTATTAAAAAAGAAAGAATTAACTGACGAAGAAATCATTATGCTAGAAGAGATAAAAAGGGAAATTTCAAATAAGCTCTAATATAACAGTTTCCGTTTTCCTACAATTTATTTTAATAGGAATTTTTATAAGCAATGTATAAAACAAAAATTTGTTGTTTTTTATAAATACATATGCTATAATACAGAGCGTATGGGATTACGGACGGTCCTCTGCCAGGTAAGTGGCATGAACGTCTAGGGAGAAGGGAGGTTTGAACAGTGGATGTAATAAAAAGTATAGAAAGTGAACAATTAAGAGAAGATTTACCTGAATTCAATGTAGGTGATACTGTTCAAGTTCATTATAAGATAAAAGAAGGTTCTCGTGAGAGAATACAAGTTTTTGAAGGTACTGTTATTAAAAGACAGGGTGGAGGAATAAGAGAAACTTTCACTGTAAGAAGGTTGTCTTATGGTGTTGGTGTTGAGAGAATATTCCCTCTACATTCTCCAAGGATTGAAAAGATTGTTGTGACAAGAAAAGGTAAAGTTAGAAGAGCTAAACTTTACTACTTAAGAGGAAGACAAGGTAAGGCAGCTAAGGTTAAAGAGAAGAAAATGTATTAAAATATTGGGACTTTATAAGTCCCAATTTTATTTACTAAAAAGCAGGTGAGCTAAATGAATATTAATTGGTATCCAGGCCATATGAAAAAAACCAAGGAATCCATTAAAAAGAACTTATCTTTAGTAGATATAGTTTATGAGATAATTGATGCAAGAATACCTTATAGCAGCCAAAATCCCGATATAAATAATATTGTAGGAGAAAAGCCCCGATTGATAGTATTGAATAAATCGGATTTAGCTGATCAAAAGGCAAATACTATATGGCAGAACTACTTTAAAGAATCAGGATTACATTCAGTGTTAGTAGATTGTATAAACAATCGGGGATTGGATGATGTAATTCAATTGACCTACAGTTTGACAGAAAAGAAAAGGTTGGCCTTAGGAGCGAAGGGAATTAAAAATAGGCCGGTAAGAGCTATGATAATTGGAATTCCTAATGTAGGAAAATCTACATTTATAAATTCTTTATCCAAAAGAAAAGGAGCAAAAGTAGGGAATAAACCAGGAGTCACAAAGACCAATCAGTGGATAAAAATAAAAGGGAATTTAGAATTATTAGATACCCCTGGAATACTATGGCCTAAGTTTGATGATAAAAATGTAGGATTAAATCTGGCATTTACAGGGGCAATAAAAGATGAGTTATTAGATATTGAAACTTTAACTATTAAATTGGTGGATAGGTTAAATTCCATATCAGATAAATTGATTGAAAGAAGGTATAATATAACCGTTGGAGATAAAAGTCCCTATGAAATCATTTTAGAGATTGGCAAAAAAAGGGGTTGTATTATTAAAGGGGGAGAGGTAGATTTTATTAAAGCCTGTAATATCATATTAGATGAATTTAGAAAGGGTATTATTGGAAGGATTACATTGGAGCTTCCAGATCAAATAAAGTAAAGGGGGGCCATAGCTTGTTAGAAATAGAGAGGAAAATATGGAATCAAGGGTATAATCTAATTGCTTGCATAGATGAGGTTGGTAGGGGATGCTTAGCTGGAGATGTGGTGGCCTGTGCTATTATAATGCCTAAGGACATAATTATTCCCCATGTTAATGATTCTAAAAAGATCTCCCCTAAAAAAAGGGAAAGTCTCTATGAAAGGATTATGGAGGAAGCTATAGCTGTAGGGATAGGACAAATAGGGCCTGAAATAATAGATAAGATCAATATAAAAGAAAGCACTAGATTGGCAATGAAAGAAGCAGTATTAAATTTAAGGGATAAAAATAATCGAGTAATAGTTCCAGATTATCTACTGATTGATGCCGAAAATATTCCCTTAAGTATACCCCAGATGAGTTTAACTAAGGGCGATGAAAAGAGCCATGGTATTGCTTGTGCCTCTATAATAGCAAAGGTATATAGGGATAGGTTATGTGAAATATGGGGAGAGGAATATAGAGGATACAAGATTGAGAAAAATAAAGGCTATGGTACTAAAGAGCATAGAGAGGCCATTAAGAAAATAGGCCCCTCACCTATTCATAGGATTAGTTTTTTGAAAAAAATATTATAAATATTTTTTAAAGTTTTTAAAGATTTTAAAATTTTAGAAAAGATTTTCAATAATAAGTTTACAAAGCTAGGTAAAAGGATTATGATTAATATTGAGCCTAAAATATTGGCTTGAATATTAGGCAAAAAGGGAGATCCTATGAAAAAGAATAGGGAGAAGGGTTTATTAGGGGAAAATATTGCTATAAATTATCTAAAATCGAAAGGGTATATAGTTATTGATAGAAATTATAGGACAAAGATTGGAGAAATTGATATAATTGCAATTAAATCTAACTATTTAGTTTTTATAGAGGTTAAAACCAGGTCCAGTACAAATTATGGTTATCCCTATGAATTTGTAAATATGAAGAAGCAGGAAAGGATAATAAAAAGTTCTTATATTTACATGAATCAAAAAGATTTACTAGATTTTCAGCCAAGGTATGACATAATAGAAGTAATATTGCAAAAGAAAGCTAAAATTAACCACATAGAGAACGCTTTTTGTATATAATTATTGAAAAATAGGATATTTTAACTATTACCCAGGGAATAGGAAATGATATTAACGAGGGGGACAGACATGTATTCAATAGTGAATACCTGTGTGCTTCAAGGATTAAATGGGCATATAATTCAGGTAGAAACCGATTTATCTAAAGGGCTCCCAGTATTTCAGATAGTAGGTCTACCAGATGCATCTATCAAAGAGTCTAAAGAAAGGGTAAGGACTGCAATAAAGAATAGTGGATATATATTTCCCGTATCCCGGATCACAGTTAATTTGGTACCAGCCCATTTAAGGAAGGAAGGTTCCCAGCTAGATTTGGCCATTGCAGTAGGTATTCTGCAATCTATGGGTGAAATAAATGATTTTGATTATAAAAGGACAGCCTTCATAGGAGAATTATCCTTAGACGGAAGGATTAACCCCATAGAGGGAGCATTGCCCATGATTATTTCCATGAGGGAATTTAATATTAAAAAATGTATAGTTCCCTTTGCAAATAGGAATGAAGCTTCTATTGTGGAGGATATTGAAATAATACCGGTAAAAACTTTAAAAGAAACCATCGATTATTTAAATGGGGAAAAGGAAATATTGCCACACAAAAGTCCTAACCCCCTATTTTCAGACAATATTGATGATTTCCAAATCGATTTTAGTGATATAAAGGGTCAGGAAGGATTGAAAAGGGCAATGGAGGTGGCTGCAGCAGGAGGCCATAATATACTGATGATAGGCCCGCCAGGAGCAGGTAAAACTATGGCTGCTAGAAGGCTTCCTACTATACTTCCTGAACTATCCTTTGAGGAAGCTATTGAGGTAACTAAAATCTATAGTGTAGCAGGCCTTTTACAATCAAATGAATTGATAAGGCAAAGACCATTTAGAGCTCCTCACCATACAGCCTCTTCCACATCTTTAATTGGAGGGGGGAGGATTCCTAAACCAGGTGAGGTGTCTTTGGCACATAATGGTGTTCTTTTTTTGGATGAGATACCAGAATTTAAAAGAGATGTATTGGAAGTGCTAAGACAACCAATGGAAGATGGAATTGTTACCATATCTAGAGCCCATGCCACACTCACCTATCCAGCTAAGTTTATGTTGGTTGCCAGCATGAATCCATGTCCCTGTGGATACTATGGAGATCCTTACCATGAATGCACCTGCTCCCAGAGCAGTATAGATAAGTATTTAGGGAAATTAAGCAATCCCTTACTGGACAGAATAGATATCCATATTGAAGTCCTGCCAGTAGATTATAGTGAATTAAAAGAAGATAAAAATTTAGAAAGCTCTAATGAAATAAGGAATAGGGTTAATAGGGCTAGACAGATACAATTGGAAAGGTATAGATATGACAAGGTATATAGCAATTCCCAACTAAGCCCCAGACATATTAAGAAATATTGCAAATTGAATAAGGGGGCAGAAAGGATAATGCAAGAAGCCTTTAAAAGGTATAGATTTAGTGCTAGGACATATAATAAAATATTAAAAGTAGGCAGAACTATAGCGGATCTAGATGGGAAAGAGACTATAATGGAAAAACATATATTGGAAGCTGTTAGATATAGAAGCCTAGATAATAAATACTGGGGGTAATATGGGTGAAGGGGTTTTCCAATAGAGAAATCCTGATCTGGTTAAGTAGTTTAAATATTGGAAACAGAAATATTAGGAAGGTAATGGAACAATTTCCTCAGTTGATTGATTTTTGGGAGTTGCCCGCTAATTGTATATATAATTTAAATAATATTAGTGATGAAATAAAAGAAAAAATAATTGCCAGTAAAAATGAATCCTATATAAATAGGTTATTTGACCTTATTAGTAAGCATAATATAGATGTAATCACTGTATTTGATAGAGAATATCCTGAAAGTCTACATCATATATATGATAGACCAAAGGTTTTATATATAAAAGGAAGAGTTTTAAAAGAAGATTATATTTCCCTTGCTGTTGTAGGCTCTAGAAGGGCTACCTCCTATGGCAAATGGGCTACTGAAAAACTTGTAAAAGAATTGGTAGATTTGGGTGTTACCATAGTAAGTGGTGTAGCTTTAGGTATAGATAGTATAGCTCACAGGGCTGCCTTAGAGGGAAAGGGAAGGACTATTGGTGTATTAGGTAATGGATTAGATATAGTGTATCCTAAAAGAAATAGGGATTTATATGGTGAAATAGCAAGTAATGGAGCAATAATTACAGAATATTTTTTGGGAACACCTCCTTTAGCCCATAATTTCCCACAAAGGAATCGAATAATAAGTGGTCTATCTCTAGGGGTGCTCGTTATTGAGGCTAAGGAGAGAAGTGGCTCATTAATTACTGCCCAACATGCTCTAGAACAAGGGAAAGAAGTATTTGCCTTACCTGGCAACATAAACAGTATTTATAGTAGAGGCACCAATGCTTTGATAAAGGAAGGTGCAAAACTAGTAA
The DNA here is from genome assembly GCA_012728725.1 of Tissierellia bacterium. GTDB lineage: Bacteria > Bacillota > Clostridia > Tissierellales > Tepidimicrobiaceae > JAAYEM01. Next base: position 18,759 of record JAAYEM010000029.1, read on the forward strand.
CTGATATTGATGATATAATAGAAGAAATATATGAATTGCAGAAAAACAAAATGGAGAAAAAAAAGAAAGAAATTGATTGCTCTGGATTAAGCCCATTAGAAATGAAGGTTTTCCAATTGATAAAGGAAGGGCCTATCCATGCTGATAGCATTGCTTATAGTACTGGACTTGATATTTCTACTGTGTATAGCATCCTTACCATTTTAGAGCTTAAGGGGATGATAAAGGAAATGTCAGGGAGGACTTTTACCCTGTTATAAAATATAGAGTCATTCGGAGGTGTAATTATTGCAAAAAAATTTAGTTATAGTTGAATCACCTGCAAAGGCAAAAACTATTGGAAAATTTTTAGGAAAAAACTATAAGGTAAAAGCTTCTGTAGGACACGTGAGGGATTTGCCAAAGAGTAGCCTTGGCATTGATATAGAAAATAAATATGAACCCAAATATATTACCATAAGGGGGAAGGGCCCAATTGTACAAGAGTTAAAGAGGGAGGCAAAAAAGTCTGATAATATATATTTAGCCACTGACCCAGACAGGGAAGGTGAAGCTATATCATGGCATTTAGCATATTTATTAGGGATTAAAGAAGGGGAGCCTATAAGGGTCGAATTTAACGAAATTACTAAAGAAGCTATTCTTGAAGCCATTAAAAAACCAAGACCTATAGATAAGAATTTAGTAGATGCACAGCAGGCCAGAAGGATATTGGATAGGCTGGTTGGATATAAGATAAGCCCTCTACTTTGGAGGAAGATCAAAAAGGGTTTGAGTGCAGGAAGGGTTCAGTCAGTTGCAGTTAAATTAATATGCGATAGGGAGAAGGAGATTGAAAGCTTTGTTCCCGAAGAGTACTGGAGTATAAAAGCCGTCTTAGCAAAAGATGATATTTCCTTTGAAGCAAATTTTTTTGGTGTTAGTGAAGATGGTAGGGAAAAGAAAGTAAAGCTTCCTAATAAAGAAGCAGTGGACAAAATATTGAATACATTGGATAAGGATAATTTTGTAATAAAAGAAGTAAAAAAGGGAAGCAAGAAGCGGAATCCTTATCCCCCTTATACTACAAGTACGCTACAGCAAGATGCTTCACGAAAACTAGGCTTTTCTACAAGGAAAACTATGATGATAGCCCAGCAACTATATGAAGGAATAGATATTAAAGATGAAGGAACTGTTGGTTTAATCACATATATTAGAACAGATTCTACAAGAGTATCTGAGGAAGTAGTAAAAGTAACCAAATCTTATATTATTGATAATTATGGAAAGGCCTATAGCAATGGAGGAAAGACCTATAGTAATAAAACTAGAAAAGAAGCCCAAGATGCCCATGAAGGAATAAGGCCAACTTCAGTATTGAGAAGGCCGGAAAATATTAAAGATTCATTGACAAATGATCAATACAAACTGTACGATTTGATTTGGAAAAGATTTGTAAGTTCACAAATGAGCCCAGCTAAATATGATACCATGTCCGTTAAGATATTTTCAAATAATAACATATTCAAGGCTTCTGGATCAAAATTAAGTTTTGATGGTTTTTTAAAAGTATATAGCATTGAAGAAGACAAGGATAAGGATATAGAAATGCCTCTATTAGAAGAGGGAGAAATAGTTAAAGTGAATAAGATAGAGCCAAATCAACATTTTACACAACCACCAGCCAGATACACTGAAGCATCATTAATAAAGACGCTAGAGGAATTGGGTATTGGAAGACCCAGTACCTATGCACCAATTATATCTACTATATTAAACAGGGAATATGTAGTTCTTAATAATAAATCTTTTGTACCTACTGAGTTGGGAATATTGGTAAATGATTTATTGGAAGAGTATTTCAAGGATATAGTAAATGAAAAGTTTACTGCAGATCTGGAAGAAAAACTTGATAAAATTGCAGAAGGGGAATTTCCTTGGCAATTAGTAGTAGATGATTTTTATAAGGAATTTAATGTATTGCTAAAGAAGGCTGAAGAAGAAATAGATAAGGTTAAGATTGAAGATGAAGTTACCGATGAAATATGTGAAAAGTGTGGAAGAAATATGGTGGTGAAACGTGGTAGGTATGGCAAATTTTTGGCCTGCCCTGGATATCCAGAGTGCAAGAATACCAAAGCTATACTTGATGAATTAGATGTACCTTGTCCTGAATGTGGAGGAAATATAATAAGAAGGAGATCCAAGAAGGGAAGGCTTTTTTATGGATGTAGTAATTTTCCAAATTGTAAGTTTGTTTCATGGAATGAGCCCATTAAGGAGAAATGTCCTCAATGTAATGGGGTTTTGGTAAAGAAGAAAAACAAAAAAGTAACAATTATAGAATGTATTAATAAAGATTGTGGGTATAGTAGAAATGAGGAGAAATAATTAATATAGAGATTTTTGATAAAGTAACAGTATAACCAATATAGACAATAAGCAAATATGTTAAGATATTGTAATGGGGTGTTGATTAGTATGATGAATGGTACTACTATTGTAGCTGTTAAGAAGGATAATAGGATTGCTGTAGCAGGTGATGGCCAAATAACTTTTGGTAATGCAACCATTATGAAAAATACAGCTAAAAAAGTTAGGAAAATTTATAATAATAATGTTATAATAGGTTTTGCAGGTTCAGTAGCAGATTCTATTACCTTGGCAGAAATTTTAGAAGAAAAATTAGAGCAATATAGCGGAAACCTTAAAAGGGCCTCCGTTGAACTGGCTAAGGATTGGAGAAGGGATAAGGTATTAAGAAAACTAGAAGCTTTACTAATTGCGGCAGATAGGGATAATTTACTTTTGATTTCTGGAAACGGAGAGGTTATTGAGCCAGAAGAGGGAGTAGTTGCCATTGGCTCAGGTGGTAATTATGCATTAGCTTCTGGTAAGGCTCTTCTAAAACATTCAAACTTGACAGCTGAAGAAATAGCAAAAGAATCCATACTAATCGCCTCATCTATTTGTGTATATACCAACGATAATATTACAATTGAAAGTATCTAAGGAGTGTGGTATTGTGAAAGAGTTGACACCAAGGCAAATAGTTGAGGAATTGGATAAATATATTATTGGTCAAAAAGAGGCCAAGAAGGCAGTTGCTATAGCATTAAGGAATAGATATAGGAGGAGCTTATTACCAGAAGAGTTTAGGGATGAAATTAGCCCTAAGAATATCCTTATGATTGGACCTACAGGTGTTGGAAAAACAGAGATAGCAAGACGGTTATCCAAACTAGTAGATATGCCTTTTGTAAAGGTGGAAGCTACTAAATTTACTGAAGTGGGCTATGTAGGACGAGATGTAGACTCCATGGTAAGGGATCTGGTTGAAGAATCTATCCGGATGATAAAAGAAAAGAAAATAGCAGAAGTATATGAAAAAAGTAGGGAGTTGGCAGAGGAAAAAATAATAGATATATTAGCGCCTCTTCCTTCCCAAAAGAAGGAAATCAATCCTTTAGAAATCTTTTTTAGCAAACCTAGCCAAGAGTACAATACAGAAGAAATGGATAATGAAACAATTTTACGCAGGAGGAAGGAATTAAAGGATAAGTTAAGAAATGGAGAACTAGAAGATGAGACCATAGAAATTCATGTAGAAGATACCTATAATCCAACTATAGAGCTTTTTAGTGGTGTAGGAATGGAGGAGTATAATATAAATATAGGTGATATATTTGGGGACCTACTGCCTAAAAAAACTAAAAAGAAAAGGGTAACCGTTAAAGAGGCTAGAAAGATTATCAGCAATCAAGAGGCTCAAAAGCTAATAGATATGGATGAAGTTGTGGAAATGGGTATTAATAGAGCTGAAGAATATGGGATGATTTTTATAGATGAAATAGATAAAATTGCAGGAAAGGATTATAGTGGAGGAGTAGATGTTTCAAGGGAAGGAGTTCAAAGAGATATATTACCTATAATTGAAGGAACAACAGTTATGACTAAGTATGGACCTGTTAAAACAGATCATATATTATTTATTGCAGCTGGAGCTTTTCATGTATCAAAGGTGGAAGATTTGATACCAGAATTACAAGGAAGGTTTCCTATTAGGGTTGAACTGGAAAGTTTAACAGAAGAGAATTTTAGGGAAATCTTGACTAAGCCTAGAAATGCACTGATAAAACAATATCAGCACCTGTTAAAGACTGAGGGCATTAAATTAGAATTTACCGATGAAGCAATAGACGCCATTGCAAAAGTTGCCTTTATCTCCAATGAACAGTCTGAAAACATTGGAGCCAGGAGATTGCATACAGTTTTAGAAAAGTTGCTAGAGGATATTTCCTTTGAGGCACCTGATTTTGAAAACAAGGAAATAATAATAGATAAGGATTATGTGGATAGCAAGTTGATGACACAGGCTTATCAGAAAGACATATCAAAATATATACTATAAAAAGGAGGATATAGATGACAGAAAGTTTATTACAAAAAACAAGAAGATTGAATAAAACTTTACAAAGTTCAGGATCAGAACCAGTTTCATTTAAAGAATTAAGTAAAATACTTAGTGAGATACTGGATGCAAATGTCTATATTGTTAGCAGAAAAGGCAAAGTATTAGGTTATGCCCTTTCTACAGGATTTGAGTGTGATATAGTAGAAGCTGAGGTTGTTAAGGAAAAGATGTTCCCTAAAAAGTATAATGATGAATTGCTAAAAATATCAGAAACTAGGGAAAATATTGAGGAAGATCTAGTATGTGTATTCGATCGAGTTTCCAAATGTGACTATCCAGACAAAATTCACACAATAATACCTATTATTAGTGGAGGTAAGAGACTAGGTACTTTGCTTTTGGCTCGCTTTGGTAGACTATTTACAGAAGATGACTTAGTATTAGCCGAATACAGTGCTACCATAGTAGGAATGGAAATACTAAGATCAAAAGCAGAAGAGATGGAAGAAGAATCTAGAAAAAGAGCAATTGTGCAAATGGCAATAGGAACCCTATCCTACTCAGAGAAGGAGGCTATGGAACATATATTTGAAGAATTAGGAGGAAATGAAGGTCTATTAGTGGCAAGTAAGGTGGCAGACAGGGTAGGGATCACAAGATCTGTAATTGTTAATGCTCTCAGGAAATTTGAATCTGCCGGGGTTATAGAATCCAGATCATTAGGCATGAAGGGAACCCATATTAAAATATTAAATGATAAATTGCTAGAAGAGCTGAATAAGGCTAAAGAATAATAACAGGTCTATAAAAAGTAGTGAGATTTCTCACTACTTTTTTCCTTTAAATAGGGCTAAAGGTGGATTTGCCATATTTCAGCAATTTTATGCTTTAAAAAAGAAAAATTATGTTATATTATATATATAAACGTAATGACTTTTTTATAAGGTTATCTAAAATTAAAGAATTTAGACAATTTAGAATTAAAATATAATGTATGTGCTTATATTATATTGAAATTTACATAATTATGTAATATATTTTAATAAAAGGTGGTGAAATAGTGAAAATACTGGGTAACAACATAGAAATATTAAATAGAACCTTAGATAGTTTGTGGCTAAGAAATAAGGTTATAAATCACAATATAGCTAATGTAAATACGCCAAATTATAAGAGGTTGACTGTAAATTTTGAAGATAAATTAAAAGAGGCTATGGCAAATCGTATAAAATTAAATATAACTAATGAAAAACACATTACAAGGGATAGGGATTTAAGCCAGATGAAGCCATCAATAACTGTTGATAGAAGTAGGTCCTACAGATTTGATGGAAACAATGTAAACATAGATGTAGAATCTGCAGAATTGGCTAAAAATTCAATAATGTATAATGCTGTTGTAAACCAGATAACAAGTGAGTTTGATAGGTTAAAGAATGCTATTAGTGAAGGGAGTAAATAGGAATGGGATTATTTGATTCATTAAATATTAATGCTTCTGCTTTGACTGCAGAAAAAACCAGAATTGATATTATTAGCAAAAATATAGCTAATGCCAATACCACCAGGACTACAGGGGGAATGCCTTATAGGAGGCAGATGGTGGTATTTGAAGAGAGCAAAAAAACACCATTTTCAACTTATCTAGATAGGTATAGTAATAAATTTAATGGCAATGGTGTGGAGATAAGTGAAATAGTAGAAGACCAAACTCCTTTCAAATTAAAATACGAACCTGGGCACCCAGATGCTGATGAAAATGGATATGTAATGTTACCTAACGTTGATATGGTAAATGAAATGGTGGATATGATAGATGCCCAAAGGGCATATGAAGCAAATATAACTGCCATGAATATAACTAAATCTATGTTGATGAAGGCATTAGAAATAGGCAGGAGGTAATTAAATGGAGATAAAAACTATCAATCTAGATAAATTTTATTTCCCTGAAGGTGAAGATTCTAAAAAAATTGGATCGGGTAACAATGGTAAGTTCAGTCAATTTTTGAAAGATGCTTTAAATAAGGTTAATGAGTTGCAATTGATAATTAGTGATTATGGTAGATTGCTAGCAACTGGGGAGTTAGATAATTTACATGATATTGCCATAGCACAGGAAAAAGCAAATATTTCATTACAGTTGACCTTGGGAATAAGGAACAAGATCGTGGAAGCTTACAGGGAAATAATGAGAATTCAAATATAGGAAAATACACTGTAAGAAATGGGGTGTTAAGGTGGAGAAAACAATACAGCAATTAAGGAATCAATTAAATGATTATTGGCAGGAAGCGGATAAAAAAAAGAAAGTAAAGCTGATTACAATTGGAGTCATTATTATATTATCCATTGTCATACTAACTTTGATATTTGCTAGGACAAAATATGAAGTTCTTTATCAGGATCTATCCCTTAAGGATATGTCAGAAATAACTAAAAAATTAGATGAATTAGGCATACCGTGGAAAACACCAAGTAAGGATGATACTACTACTATTTTAGTACCGGCTGATATTAAGAATAAGGTAAAAATTGAGCTTGCATCTTATGGATTACCCAAAGAAGGCTATAGTTTCCTAGATGCATTTAATGATACCAGCTGGACTATGACTGATTATGATAAGAAACAAAGGATGAAACTAGCATTGCAGAGTGAATTGTCTGCAACTATTTCTGAAATTGATGGTATTGAATCTGCAACAGTGTACATAAATGAAAAAGAGGATACAGGTTTTGTATTATCAGACTATGGGAGTGAAACTACAGCCTCCGTTAAAATAACAAGATCTGACAATAGGCCACTAAAAGGAGAGACAGTTTTAGCTATCCAACATTTAGTGGCCAGTTCTATAAATACTGTTCCAGAAAATGTTCATATTATTGATAACGAAGGTAAATTGTTAACTGGAGAGCAGGATGAATCAGAAATATTAATGACAGATCAATTAAATATTAAGAATAATATTGAAATTAGAATAAATGACAGCCTTAAAAGGTTTTTAGAAAATGTTTTTGGTGCTGGCAATGTAGATGTTAGATCCAGTGTTAAGATAAATTTTGATACTGAAAGAACCACTATTGTAGAATTCAACCCACCTATAGAGGGTAATGAAGAAGGATTGATTAGAAGTATGGAGGAAGTAGAGGAATATGTAATAGATGGACAAGCAGGTGGAGTACCAGGTAGGGAAACTAACCCTGAAGAAATTGAAGATTATGCAATGGAAGATGAAAGGGGAGAAAGATACAGTAAAAGAAGCAGAATTATAAACTATGAACTAGATGAGATAAATAGGGAGATTAGAAGAGCTCCAGGCCAGGTGGAATCTATAACAGTGGCTGTTTTAATTAATAGAGATGTGTTAGTTGATGGAGAATTGACCCAAGAAAGGGAAGAGGATATTGCTGAGCTAATCTATGCTGCAACTGGATTGGATACTAGACAGGTAACAGTAATGGCAGAAAGCTTTGGAGCCCAAGATATAGATGATAGGGTAGAGGATATTAGGGAGTTGAATTGGTTAGCAATAATACTGGCCTTAGCAGGTCTTTCTGCTGTAGCAGGATATGTAATTTACAACAGAAGGAAAAAATCCAGATTGGAAGAGTTGAAAGAGGATATAGAAGAGGCAGCAATTATTGAACCTGTGGTGAAAGATCTTGAATTTGAAACAGAGGAGTCAAAGATGAAGGCCCAAATAGATAAATTGGTCGATAAAAGGCCTGAAGCTGTGGCTCAACTATTGAGAACTTGGTTAAATGAATAGGAGCGATTATATGGTAAGGAAACAATTTAGTGGAAAGGAAAAGGCGGCCATTCTTCTAATCAGTTTAGGGCCGGAAAAATCTGCAGAAATATTTAAGCATTTAAACGAAGAAGAAATAGAAGAATTAACTTTACAAATAGCAAATATGCGTATGGTATCCTCGGATGAGAAAAAACAGGTTATTGAAGATTTCTACCAGTTAGCCTTGGCCCAGGAATATATATCAGAGGGCGGTATTAATTATGCTAAGGAAATACTGGAAAGAGCCTTAGGCACTGAGAAGGCTATAGATATAATAAATAGGCTGACTTCTTCATTACATGTCCGCCCCTTTGAATTTATTAGAAAGGCAGACCCTAACCAGTTGTTAAACTATATACAAAATGAACATCCCCAAACTATAGCCCTTATTTTATCCTATTTGCAACCGAATCAGGCAGCCCAAATACTTGCAAGCCTGCCAGCAGAAAAACAAGGAGAAGTGACTAGAAGAATTGCCACAATGGATAGGACCTCCCCTGATGTCATAAAAGAGGTGGAAAAGGTATTAGAAACTAAATTTTCTAATATTCTAACCCAAGACTTTACAACTACAGGTGGTATACAAACTGTTGTTGATATATTGAATTCAGTAGACAGAGGGACAGAAAAGGCAATTATGGAGGAATTAGATATTAAGGACGCAGAGCTAAGTGAAGAGATAAGAAGGAGAATGTTTGTATTTGAAGATATAGTATCCTTAGATAATAGAAGTATTCAAAGAATTATTAGGGAGATCGACAATTCTCAATGGGCTATTGCATTAAAGGGTGCTAGTGAGGAAGTTAAGAAGGCCATATTTAGCAATATGAGTAAGAGGCTGGTAGAGATGATAAAAGAAGATATAGAGTTTATGGGTCCAGTACGTATTCGGGATATAGAAGAAGCCCAGCAAAATATAGTTAATGTAATTAGAAAGCTTGAAGAAGATGGAGAGATAATCACTCCTAGAGGAGGAGATGAAGTAATTGTCTAATATTATAAAGTCTTTTAAGGTGATAGAAGGCAGCATTATTACTAAAGAGAGTCAGGACCATAGTAGTACAATCATAAAAGAAAAATTGCTGGAAGAAGCCAGGGAAAAACATAAGGAAATAATCCAAAATGCTGAAATGGAAGCAAAAAAAATAATAGATTCTGCCTATCAGGAGTCTGAAAGGATATTAGATACAGCCTATGAAAAGGCTAAAAAAATATCTGAAGAATCCAAAATCCAAGGTTATAATGAAGGTTATGAAATTGGCAAAGAAAAGGGTTTTGATGAAGGATACAAGACAGGATATGATGAAGGGAAAATGGAGTCAGAAAAGTTAATACAAGAAGCCCTAGATATAAAAAAAGCTTATATAGAAAAAAGGAATAATTTATTGAAGGAAGCGGAAGAGGAGCTGATCCATCTAGTTATAGCAATTTATGAAAAGGTACTGGCTAAAAGAGTGGAAGAAGATGAAGAAATAATAGTATCCCTGGTATTAAAAGGGATAGAAAATTTAGAGATTGATGAAAAATTAACCATTATAGTATCCCAATATGATTACCATACAGTTAACAAGTATAAGGATCAAATACTAGCAAAGGCTAGTTTAATAGATGAACTGGATATCAGGGTAAGCAGTGATATGGAAAAAGGGGATTGTATATTAGAAACTTCTAAAGGAGCTGTAGACGTTAGTATAAATAAACAGCTTGAGGAAGTTAAAGAACTTTTGATAAATATATTAAATAATGAGTGATGGATATGGAAGCAAGAATAAATATTAAAAAATACATTGAAAGTGTAAGGGAAAAGAGATTTGTAAAATATACAGGAAAGATTACAAAGGTTACAGGATTGACCATTGAATCCAATGGGCCCATGGCCAGTATTGGAGAACTCTGTTATATATATCCTTATGACAATTCAAACCCTGTATTAGCAGAAGTTGTAGGATTTAAAGATGAGAAAATACTTCTAATGCCTTTAGGTAACATGGAAGGCATTGCTTCAGGTAGCAGGGTAGTTGCTAGTGGAAAGACTTTAAGTGTTAATGTAGGAGAGGAATTAATAGGCAGGATACTAGATGGATTAGGCAATCCCATCGATGGTAAAGGTCCCATTAAAACTATGAAGACTTATACCGTTTCCAATTCTCCACCTAATCCATTGGAGAGGAAAGTAATAACTGAACCCTTGCCACTAGGTATTAAGGCCATAGATGGGCTACTCACCTGTGGTAAGGGACAAAGGATTGGTATTTTCGCTGGTAGTGGAGTAGGCAAAAGCACCCTGATGGGGATGATCTCTAGAAATAGCTCTGCAGATGTAAATGTAATTGGATTAATTGGAGAAAGGGGAAGGGAAGTTAGGGAGTTTATAGAAAATGATTTAAAGGAAAAGGGATTAAAAAAGTCAGTGGTAGTAGTGGCAACATCAGATCAGCCTGCCTTAATAAGGGTAAAAGGTGCCTTAGTTACAACTGCTATAGCAGAATATTTTAGGGATAATGGAATGAATGTAATGTTATTGATGGATTCTATAACCCGTTTTGCTATGGCCCAAAGGGAAATTGGGCTTGCAATAGGGGAACCTCCTGTTTCTAGAGGTTTTACCCCCTCCGTATTTGCCATAATGCCTAGACTTTTAGAACGGGCAGGTACTTCTTCAAAAGGGACTATTACAGGTTTATATACGGTATTGGTAGATGGAGATGATTTTAATGAGCCTGTAACCGATGCGGTTAGGGGTATACTAGATGGACATATAATACTGTCTAGAAAATTAGCTAATCAAAACCATTATCCAGCTATAGATGTGTTGGCAAGTGTTAGTAGGGTTATGCCCAATATAGTTGAGCCTAAAGTGTTAAATATGGCAAATAGAATAAAGAATATTATGGCTGTATATGGAGAAGCAGAGGACTTAATAAATATTGGCGCTTATAAAAGGGGTTCAAATAAAAAAATTGATAATGCAATAGATGTAAAAGAAGATATAGACCGTTTTCTTATGCAATCGACAACAGAGACCTATTCTTACCAAGAGACAATTTCAATGATGGAGGATATCAACGAGCAAATTATAGATACTTAACGGAGGTATACTAGGCCATGACTTTTAATTTTAGATTGGAAAAAGTTCTCAAATACAAGAAAACAGTTGAAGATTATAAGAAAAATCAATATGGAATTATAAAGCAAAGACTAGATAGGGAAGAGAATAAACTTGATAAAATCAATAGATATAAAGAAGGTTTACAAAATGAAAAAAATTTGTCAACAGTTAATACAAAAGTGGGAAATTTAGCCATGTATAATGACTATATAAATCATATAAACCATGAGATAAATATTCAAAAAGAAATAGTAAGCAATACCAAAAAGGAATTGGAAAAGGCCAAAAAAGAAATGATTTTAGCAGTACAGGAGAAAAAGGTTTTTGAAAAGCTAAAGGAAAATGAGTATGAAAAGCATCTATACAATATGAAGAAACAGGAAGAGAAACTTACGGATATTTTAGTAAGTTATAAAACTAGTACCCAATAGTAGGGGGAGGAAATAATGGAAAATTTAGAGTTGGAAAAAAAGAAAAGACCAAGGAAATGGCTAATATTAGTCACTGTTTTTATCATTATTCCTTTAGCAATACTTAGCTTAATTTATTTTAATAATGTAAATTTCAGAAGTAGAGTTAACAACCTATTAGGCAAACTTCCTGGGGTTACAGGAGAGTATTTTAGAACCATTCCTACTGAGGAGGAGAGGGAAGATAAAAAACTTTTTTTGGCCGATTATTTTTTATCATTAGATCCTAAAATAGCCGCTGATAAATTATATATAGTTAAAAAGGATGATGAAAGACTATATAGCGAAATAGTAAGGCTAATGAATTCAAAAGCCCCATCAAAAACGGAAGAAATAATAAAATTGATAAGGAATATGGAGCTTAGAAAGGACCTACTCTTTTCAATTCATGATGAGATACAGGAGGAAAAGAGAAGCCAGTTTATGGAAGAGGTAAATAGGTTAGAAAGTCAAGATCTACTATTAACTATTAATGAAATAGAAAATAGGATAGAGATGGATTCTGCTTTTGAAGAAAAATTACCAGATCTTATAGCTTTAATGGATGAGAGTAGGGCAGCTGATATACTATTTTACATAGATGAAGGTATAAAAGATGGAATATTGTATTCATTAAGCAATGATAAAAAAACCAGCCTTGAAAGCAAAATATCTGAAAAAATGATTAAACAAAATAATCTGATTGATTTGGCAGCCTTTTATGAGCTAAAACCTGTAGAAGTTGCCATTGAGGAAATAGGAAATACTGAAAATTATTCTGTAGACGAATTAGCACTTATATATAAAAACCTGTCTGTACTTAAATCTGGAGAAATACTTTCAAAACTAGATGATGACGACTTTATCCAAGACTTATTTACCTCTATTAGAAGGATAGAAGATTTAATGGGAGAAGAAGCAAGCATTACAAATGAAATTAGCAAATCGATACAGTTCTTAACCGAATATAACAGAAAAATAGATGATTTGGTTCTGGTATATGAAAAAATGAATCCAGACAGGGTTGCTAAGATTGTAGAACAGATGATTGATAATAATGCTACAGTAACAGCTTTGGAAATAAATTCGGAACCAGTACTGGAAATATCTGATGCATCAATAGCAATTGACGTATTATCCAGAATGAAAAATAAGTCTGTGTCTAACATTATGAATTATATTAGTACTGATAAGGCATCTAGGCTAACCCAATTGCTAGCTAAACCATAGAAAAATACTTAAGAAGGAGGTGAATAGATGTTAGGTCTAAACATTATAACAAAGGATATAGAACTAACTTCAGAAAACACTACCCCTAAAGCAGCTGCAAGAGATAAAGGTAAAGATTTTAATAAAATATTTGAAAGCAAAAGGGAAGAGCAAACTAAACTAACAGTTGATAAGGCAATAGATGATAAAGGGGCTAACAATAAGAAAAAAGCAATAAGAAGAGAGGAAGAAGCAGTAAATACAGGATTAGAGACAGATAAAAAGGAATTAAAGTACAAAGCAAATGAATTATTAGCTTTAATTAATTCTATATATGGATTGGTACCAGATACAGGTTTTGAACTAGAAAGATTAGAAGGAATTAATGCAGCTGAAATCCATATAGGATCTTTAGAGATGGAATTAGAAAGTTTCAATGAAGTTTTACAGGAATTCTCAGACCTTAGCATGCCTATTGGCCATGAGGATGTAGAGAAAATAGTGGATCAGTATGGCTATCTAATACAATCCTTGGAAAACAAGGTAGAAGAGTACGGGGTAGGTGAAGTGGAAAAGCCTATAGTACTAAAAGGGGAAGAAGCTGTATCTGAATCCAAAGAAATAATAGATTGGCTACAAGATATTACTAATGATCCTGAAAAGCATCATATAAATTATAACCATAAAGAGGAAATTGTAGAATTAAATATTCCAATGGATGGAGAGGAATTTGATACAACTTTAGAAATAAAAAATGAAATACCTAAGCAAGAGGAAATAATCATAGACCAAGCAAGTAGTAGTAAGGAAGAATCCAAAATAGAAATTGTTGACACTAATCCCCAAGTATTTGAAACAATGGATAGGGTGGTTAACAATACAAATCCAGAAATAGAGGGGGAAAGTATTCAAGAAATTGATAAAAAAGAGCTCTTCCATCAGATAGTAAACAAAGCCAAATTAATCCTTGACGAAAACAAGCAGGAAATAAGAATTAAATTAAAACCAGATATATTAGGAGAGTTAGTATTAAAGATGGAAATTGAAAAAGGGGCTATTATAGCTAAGATTGCAGTAGACAACTATAAAACTAAAGAACTAATAGAAGCAAATCTATATCAATTGAAGGAAGATATGAAGGAGAATGGAGTAGAAATTAAGACTTTTGAAGTGTTCATTGGAACTAATGAGGATTTTGATGGCCAAAGGGAAAATAAATTTAATTTCAACAGAAAAATGAAGAAAGCTAGGATCATAAACAATAAATCTAGGGATATTGAAAGTTATGATCAAAATTTAGCTGCAAATATTCAAATGTCTAATTATGATGGTCAATTAAATCTACTGGCATAGGAGGTGGGGGGATGAAGGTAAATGGTTACCAGGATTTAGAGTATATATACAGGTTCGATGATAAAAAGGATGAAAAAGCCAAAAATACAATTACAAATACAGTAAATAATAATCTAGATAAAGATGCATTTTTAAGGTTACTAACTACCCAATTAGCAAATCAGGATCCATTAAATCCCATGGAAGATAGGGAATTTATAGCCCAGTTGGCTCAATTTACTTCATTGGAACAGATGCAGAATTTAAATAAGAACATAGGTAAAATAGGGGATGAAATGCTGTATTCATTGGAAAGGATGAATTTAAACCAGATTCAAGCCAACATCCATATACTAAAAGAAGTAATAAGTATTAGAAAGGCTATGGAAAGCTATATTTATCCTGAGCCACAACCTATCGATAGGGATGGATTAAAGGCAATTATAGAAATGGCGGAGGAGTTTAAAGAAACCTATTATACTGAAGAATCCTGGGAAGCACTCCAAATAGCCCTTACAAAAGCAAAGTTGGTATTAGAGGATGAAAAGGCAACTATTGAAAAAATAGAAAATGCATATAATCAACTGATTTGGGCCATGGAAGCTTTAGAGGAAAAGGAATAGAAAGATTTTATTAAGATAGGGATGATAGTATGAAGGATTTGCAAATCAGACGACTGGAAAATCAGATTAATAGTTCATCTCAAAGGATAATAAAAAATAATAATTTGCCCAAAAAGTCCTTTGAAGCTGTACTAGAGCAAATTCAAAATAAGGATTATGAAATTAAATTTTCAAAACATGCAGTAAATAGGATGGGCAAAAGGGATATAGAATTAGACGGCGATGAATTAAACCGATTAAAAACTGCTTTCCATAAAGCTGAAGAAAAAGGGGTCAAGGATGCTTTAATCCTGATAGGGGATAAGGCTTTTATTGCAAGCATTAAAAATAAAACGGTAATAACTACTGTAAGTAAGGAACAATTAAAAGAAAGTGTATTTACAAATATAGATGGGGCGGTCATAATATAGCCGGACCTTTTTAGGAGGTTATGTATATCTGACCGACTGAAGATATACAGCTGCCCCATAGGAGGGAGGAATAAAACTATGATGAGATCAATGTACTCTGGAGTATCAGGGTTAAGGGTCCATCAAAATAAGATGGATGTAATAAGTAATAATATAGCTAATGTAAATACCATAGCCTATAAAAGAGGCACTATGACTTTCCAAGAGGTATTTAGCCAGGTAATTAGGGGAGCCAGTGCTCCACAGGATGGAAGAGGTGGGACAAACCCACAACAAATTGGTCTGGGAGTAAGTGTTGGTTCCATCAATACTATCCATACTAAGGGGCCAGCCCAAAGGACGGACAATCCTGAAGACCTTATGATAGATGGGGAAGGGTTCTTTGTGGTATCTGCTGACCCTAATTTTGAAAATAGATACTATACCAGGGCAGGAAACTTTACCCTGGACAGGGATGGGAACCTAGTTACTGCTGATGGATATAAGGTATTAGGGTATTTGGCTGATGAAGACGGAAATATTACATCACAGGTAGGAGGAATTCAGATCAATAGATCTGAAACAGTTGGAGCTACTACTACGAAAAAAATTGAGATAAGGGGAAACTTAGATTCCAGAACGCCTGCTGCTACAGATCCAGATAACCCAGATGATGAAAATGTACATTATGCGGATACTGTTATAAAGGATAGTTTGGGTAATTCTTATACGGTGACTTTTAGGTTTGTCAAAGATGAAGATCCAAATACATGGCTGGTAGATATTGTAAGTGTTAAAGGAGCAGACGAAGAAGATTTTGAGACAAATCCATCAAATGTTCCAATTGAAATAACTTTTGCTGACAATGGTAAATTAGATGAAGACTCAACTAATAGTATGATTTTAACTATCACCAAAGCTGGTGTTAGCTTTGGGGATGATGATGGCAATATTACCATCGATTTCTCCCAACTAACCCAATATGCTAACGAAATGGACGCAAAACCCTATGCAGTAGATGGAAACTCTTCTGGTAAATTAGAAGGATATGCTATCGATGCCAGTGGTATAGTAGTGGGAATATTTACCAATGGGGAGAGGAAGGCTTTAGCTCAAATAATGCTGGCCAAATTTGACAACCCAATGGGTCTACAGAAAATAGGAGGCAATCTATTTGTAGATACTAGAAACTCAGGAGAGCCCCAATTGGGCAGGGCTGGCAGCAGTGGCTATGGGCCTATAGCCCCGGGGACCTTAGAGATGTCCAATGTGGATTTATCTTTGGAGTTTACAGAGATGATTACTACCCAAAGGGGATTCCAGGCGAATTCAAGGATAATAACTACATCTGATGAAATGTTACAAGAACTAGTTAACATGAAGAGATAATTTTGTAATAAAATTTAATGGTTATAGGTAGGGGGAATCCCCCTCCTATAATCAATAAAGGCGGGGTCTTATGATAAAGGTAAAAAGATTAAATGGTAAAGAATTTATAATCAATAGCGATCTAATCCTCTATGTGGAGGAAACTCCAGATACGGTTATAACTTTGACTACAGGTTTAAAGGTTGTGGTTTCAGAGTCAGCAGACGAAGTAATAGATAAGGTTGTTGATTTTAGAAGAAGACTGGTGGAATGTAAAAGAAGTTCAGAGGAGAAAGAGGTGTAGCAATTGGATATATCAACAATCATTGGTCTTTTACTAGGAAGCATATTTACCATTTGGGGTATTCTTATGTCAGGAGAACTAGCCAGCTATTTCGATGTCCCAGCAATAATAATAACTATAGGAGGAACCTTTGCTTCTACCCTTGCTAGTTTTCCTATTAAAGATATCATGAATATAGGAAAGGTTATAAAGATAGCCTTTTCCCATAAAGAAAATTCTCCAACAGATGTTATTAGCGAAATTATTAAATTAGCTAATATAGCTAGAAAAGAAGGGTTACTTTCTTTAGAAGAATATGCTGAGAATTTGGATAGTGAATTCCTAAAAAAAGGAATATTGTTGATAGTGGATGGTACAGATCCTGAGCTGGTAAGGAATATTTTGGAAACAGAGTTGGTTTTTTTGGAAGAAAGACATAATAACGGTCAAAAGATATTTGAAACAATGGGTACATATGCACCTGCCTTTGGAATGATTGGAACCTTAGTTGGTCTTATAAACATGCTAAGAACTATAGATGATTCCTCTTCTATAGGGCCCAGTATGTCAGTTGCATTAGTGACAACTTTTTATGGATCTGTATTAGCTAATGTTATTTTTCTGCCTATTGCACAGAAGTTAAAGATAAAAAGCCAATCTGAAATATTGGTTAAAGAATTAATGTTAGAAGGGCTTTTATCTATTCAGGCGGGAGAAAATCCACGGATTATTGAAGAAAAACTAAAGACCTTTATACCACCAGAGATGAGAATCGATTATAGGAATCAGCTAGAGAGAGAGGGAGTATAGCCGTGAGAAGGAATAGAAATAAATTCGAAGGCAGTAATAGGCCTAGTTGGCTAACTACCTACAGTGATTTAGTCACACTTTTATTATGTTTTTTTGTACTTTTGTTTGCATTTTCTGAGATAGATGCACAGAAGTTTAGAAGTATAATAAGCAGTTTCCAAGGTGGAATTGGAGTTTTTGATGGTGGTACATCTTTAGATTTAGAATTTGATTTGGAAATACCTGAGGAAAATGAATTGGAAAGACTTAAAAACCTATTAGAAGAAAATTCTGAAAGCACTGGATTTGGATCGGAGATTAATATTTCAATTGAGGAAAGGGGACTTATTATCCGATTTATGGATAACGTTCTTTTTGATTCTGGAAAGGCCGATTTAAAACCGGAGTCCATTGAGATATTAAAATATATAGGCCAAGTTTTAAACTCAGAGGAATTTAAAGATAGACTGATTAAAGTTGAAGGCCATACTGATACCGATCCAATAATATATTCTGAAGAGTTTCCTACCAATTGGGAATTATCAGCTATAAGAGCAACAAATGTTTTAAGATATCTTGTGGAAATTGAAAATATTGATGGTAGTAGGATTTCCTCTTCAGGATATAGTTATTATAGGCCAATTGCTCCCAATGATACTAAAGAGAATAAAGCTAAAAATAGAAGGGTGGATATAGTGATTTTAAATTCTACCCATGAGGAAAAAGAACCATAGTAAAGAAATGGAGTGAAAATATGAGCAGTAGGAATATAATATTAATAGTCATTTTAGTCCTTGTTATTATCCTTGCCATTGTTGGGGTTGTGCTGGGGTTTATATTTTATAGAAATAGAGGTTTACAAAGTGAAGTAAAGCTGGTTGACACTTACAGCCTTACACTAGATGATATGTATTGTAATATAAAGGATAGTAAGAGGATTATGAAGGTAAAAATAACAATTGAAACAAATGATAAAAAGACTTTAGAATTATTGGAGGAAAAGCAATTTTTAATAAGGGATGATATCAATAAGATAGTAAGAAATAAAACAGAAGAGGATTTGGAAGGTAGCCAAGGACAGATGAAATTGCAAAAAGAAATTTACGATAGCCTAGTAAAAATATTTAATACTAACACAATTACAAATGTTTATTTTAATGACTTAATCATTCAGTAATGAAGGAGGTGGAGGCAATTGTCTGAGATACTATCCCAAAGTGAAATAGATGCATTACTTCAGGCACTAAGTTCTGGAGAACTAGATGTGCAACAGATAAAGGAAGTTGAAAGTTCTAGGAAAATAAGTAAGTATGACTTTAGGAATCCACAAAAAATAGCAAAGGATCAGTTAAGGACCCTAGAAATAATCCACGAAAATTTTGGAAGACTATTCCAAACTTTTCTGTCGGGATACTTACGAGCACCTATAAAGGCCTCCATATTGACAGTTGATCAATTTGCTTATAGTGAATTTATTAATGCTATTCCTAACCCAGCTTTTTTGAGTATAATAGACTTCAAACCTTTAAATGGTCAAATTTTAATAGATATTTCTACCAATGTAGTTTATTCTATAATAGATAGAATACTAGGTGGGGATGGTGAAGGAGAACAAGAAATACGGCCTTTTACAGAAATAGAATTATCCCTACTCACAAATATAGTTGATAGGATGATGGCCATAATTAGTGAAGCCTGGAGCAATGTAATAGATTTAAAGCCGAAATTGGATAAGATAGACACCAATCCCCAATTTGCACAAATTGTGCCTCATAATGAGACTATAGCCCTTATTACATTTAATTTGGAGGTAGGGGCCACAGAGGGTATGATGAATATATGTATTCCCTATTTAGTTATTGAACCTATTTTGGATAAATTGAGCACCAGGTTTTGGTTTTCAACCACCGAAAAGGTACCTTCTGAAGAAGAGTTAAAAGTTATCAAAAACAAAATAATGAACACTAAAGTTACAGTGAGGGCTGAATTAGGCTCTACAACTGTAAAAGTTAAGGATATTCTTAATCTACAAGAAGGAGATGTAATAAAATTAGATGTGGATTTGGAAGATAAGGCTAAAATTAGGGTTGGTTCCAATGTAAAATTTTTGGGGAATATTGGTGTCTACAAGAATAAAATGGCTGTTAAAATAATTAATGTGGTAAAGGATGGTGATGAAATTGGTGGATAAGGACATACTTTCCCAAGAAGAAATAGATATCCTATTAAAGGGAACAGAAGACCTAGATAGGGATTCTTCAGACGATGAAGTAATAAGTGAAATAGAAAAAGATACTTTAGGGGAAATTGGAAATATAACTATGGGGACTGCTGCAACAACCTTATCAACTTTGTTAAATAGAAAGGTTGTTATCACAACTCCCAGGGTAGAGGTTACAACTACAGGTGAACTTTCTGATGAATACCCAATTCCTTTTGTTGCCATTGATGTTAAATATAAATCTGGATTGGAAGGCTCCAATGTGTTAATCTTAAAAATAGATGATGTAAAGGTTATTACAGATATTATGATGGGAAAAGATGAGATTGATTTTGATAGGGAACTGACGGAGCTGGACTTAAGTGCAGCTTCAGAAGTAATGAATCAGATGATGGGATCTGCAGCTACCTCATTATCAGAAGTCTTTTTAAAGAGGATAGATATAGAGCCACCAACGGCACACAAGATTACCTTCAGCGAAGGAAGGGAAACCTTGGATGTTTTAAAAACAGATGATCCTATTATAAAGATATCCTTTAAAATGGTTGTTGAGGATTTAATCGATAGTCAGATTATGCAATTAATTCCTCTAAAATTTGGCCAGGAAATAGTGGAAAGTCTATTGAGTAGTTCTGAAGTTAAATCTGAAAAGGTGGCAGAAGCTGAAGAAGTGGAAAAGGCTGAAGTTATGGTGGAAGCAAAGGTTGACAGAGATTTAAACAAACATATTCCACAAAAAAAGGTAGAAACAAAGGCCAAAGAAGATAGTATCCAAAAAGACCATGTTGTTGTTAAAAAGCCTGAATTTGAAACCTTTGATACTATTTCTGATATCAGCTACAGTGAACCTATTGATTTGGTTGGAGATATACCTGTAGAGCTTACTGTAGAGTTAGGAAGAACAACAAAAACTATAGGGGAAATCTTAGAATATGGACCTGGTACGGTTATAGAATTGGACAAATTAGTAGGTGAACCTTTAAATATATATGCAAATGGAAAATTTATAGCCAAAGGAGAAGTTGTAGTAATAGATGACAATTTTGGAGTTAGAATTACGGATATTGATAACTCCTAAAATGGATGATATATTTAAAGTTAAAAAGGAGGAATTAAAATGGAAAAAGGTATATTAATAGTTGATGATGTATCATTTATGAGAATGATGATAAAGGATATCCTAACTAAGAATGGTTTCCATGTGATTGGAGAGGCTGAAAACGGTGTAAAGGCTGTTGAAAAGTATAGTGAATTAAATCCAGATCTTGTCATAATGGATATTACTATGCCAGAAATGGATGGTATTCAGGCGGTAAGGGAAATTAAAAAAATAGATCCTAATGCCAATATAATTATGTGTTCAGCCATGGGTCAACAGGCTATGGTTATTGAGGCAATTCAAGCAGGAGCTAAGGATTTTGTAGTAAAACCCTTCCAACATGATAGGGTTATAGAAGCAGTAAAAAAGGCATTGAGTTAGCTATGAAGGGAAACTGGAAAATATTATTATTAATACTTTTAATAATGTTTACTAGCAATATAAGTATAGCCGTAGGCCAAGGAGACTATAGTATTGGAAAAGCACTTGTAAAATCAATTTTCTATCTATTCATAACCGCTATAGTATTAATAATTACAGTTTATGGAACTAGATTTATAGCCAAGAATTCCAGAAAACTTGCCTGTAGTAAATATATGAGAATAATAGATAGCTTAAATTTAGGTGTAAACCTTAGAATAATAATGGTTGAAGTAGGGGAAATGGTTTATGTGCTTGCAGTTTCCAACAATTCAATTGATCTGATAGATAAGTTACCAAAGAAGGTATTCAGCAAGGAAAGTAGTTTTGAAGATCAATTGTATAGGTACAAATATGAATTTAATAAGAAACAGATATTAGCAAATAAATGGATATCTAATATAAGCAAAACTTTTAAAAGACATAATAAAATTTACGATAAGGAAGACGAAGGAGATGAAAAGGATAGCTAAAATTTTAACAGTTGCACTTATAATTGTTTTTTTAACGGCCCATACTGTTTTGGCTCAGTCTGAAATACCTATATTTGGGGAAATATTTTCGGCGGAGGAGGGTCAGCCAACTAATTACGTTTTTTCCCTTAGGGTTTTAATCCTATTAACTATACTGACTTTAGCTCCGTCTATATTGATTATGATGACAAGTTTTACACGAATAATCATAGTCCTATCTTTTATCCGCAATGCATTAGGGCTTCAACAGACACCTCCAAATCAGGTTATTATTGGACTAGCATTGTTTTTGACCTTTTTTATAATGGCACCTGTTGGCACACAAATTAATGAGGAGGCCATTCAGCCTTTTATTAGGGAAGAAATAAGCCAAGATCTTGCTTATGAAAGGGCAATGGCACCAATTAGGGAATTTATGTTTAGGCAAACTAGGGACAAGGATTTGGGATTGTTTTTAAACATGAGTAAAATGGAGGATGTTAACAATCTTGACGATATACCAAACCATGTGTTGATTCCAGCATTTATTATCAGTGAACTAAAAACTGCGTTTCAAATAGGGTTTGTAATCTATATTCCTTTTTTAGTTATTGATATGATTGTATCCAGTACATTGATGTCTATGGGAATGATGATGTTACCTCCAGTAATAATATCCCTTCCCTTTAAAATACTATTATTCATATTGGTTGATGGGTGGAACTTGATAGTAAAATCTGTAGTTTTAGGTTTTAAATAGGGGTGATTAAATGAGTCATGGAGATGTATTAAAACTGTCCCAGGATGCAATAAGGACAATTCTAATGGTATCTGCACCAATGTTAATATTTAGCTTAACGGTAGGACTGATTGTAAGTATAATACAAGCTGTAACCCAAATACAGGAGGCCACATTGGCCTTTGTACCCAAAATTGTGGCGGTTCTTATATCTTTGATAATATTTGGACCCTGGATATTAAAAGTAATGACCCAGTTTACATCAGATTTGTTAGCAAACTTAAACTTATACATACAATAGATAGGTGTTGATAATGGAAGAGGTTTTTGAGATTTTCCTTAAAAGATACGAACTATTTTTGTTGATATTGGTAAGGACTTCAGGAATTTTTTTTATATCACCTTTTTTCAGCTCTCAAAATGTGCCAAATACAATAAAAGCAGGTTTTTCCCTTATATTATCTATAATTTTAACTATGGTGATGGATATAAATATAGATATATTAGATACTCCTTTACCTATTATAATATTTAAAGAGTTGATGGTAGGGCTGATGATCGGTTTTATTAGTTATATATTTTTTACTACCTTCTATGTGATGGGCCAAATAATAGATATGAAAATTGGTTTTGGTATGGTTAATGTAATTGACCCTCAACATAGGGTACAAGTTCCCTTATTGGGGAATTTTTATTACATACTGGCTTTCCTCCTTTTTCTATCCATCAATGGCCATCATATCATAATAGATGCTTTAGTAGATAGTTATGAGTTTATTCCAATTGGTAATTTTCGCTTTACCCAGGATATTGTAAATCTATTATTGGATATTGTATCTTATACTTTTTCAATTGGATTTAGGATAGGGGCACCTGTTGTTGCAATTATATTTTTATTAGATATACTGTTGGGGATATTGGCAAGGACAATACCGCAAATGAATGTATTTGTTGTTGGTATGCCTTTTAAAATATTGATAGGTTTGATTATAGTAGGTCTGACTATTCCCATTTTCTATAGCTTAACCAATAATGTTTTCAACAATATGGTTGAGAAAATTTATTATTTTTTAAAATTATTTGTTGAAGGTTGATAATATGGATATTAAAATAAATTTACAGCTCTTTGCAGATGCAGAAAAAACTGAAAAACCTACCCCTAAAAAGAGGAGGGATACTAGGGAAGAAGGGCATGTCCTTCAAAGTAAAGAGATTTCTGCTGCCTTTATCCTATTATCAACTTTTTTAGGTATAAAGATATTTGGTAGACTAATATTTGATTTTATAATAGATTTTATATTGGATGTCTATAAACAAATAGAAAATGTGGACCAGCTTTTTTGGGAAGACAACCTGATGAAAAATTCCTTAAAGATAATCACTTTTTATATTGGAACCATAGCACCTATTTTACTAGTTTCCTTATTATCAGGCCTTATTATTAATTACTTACAAGTAGGCTTTCTATTTACTACAAAACCATTGGGGATAAAATTTAATAGAATAAATCCAATTGAAGGATTTAAAAGGATCTTCTCTAAAAGGGCTTTGGTTGAACTGGTTAAATCTATTTTAAAGGTTATTTTGATCGGGTATGTAGCATATTCCTTTATAAATAAAAATATGGAGGAGATTGTAAGTCTTTCTAAACTAGATAAAAATGTTATGCTTAGCACTTTTGTTAGTTTATTATTTGGTTTTTCCATAAGGGTTATTGGGATGTTAATAATTTTAGCCTTATTTGATTATTTATTTCAATGGCGGGAATACGAAAAGAATCTAATGATGACTAAAGAAGAGCTTAAAGAAGAATACAAGCAGACAGAAGGAGATCCACAAATTAAAGCAAAAATTAGGGAGAGACAAAGAAAAATTGCCATGGCAAGAATGATCCAAGAGGTGCCTAAAGCTGATGTAATAATTACAAACCCTACCCATATAGCTGTAGCCTTAAAGTATGACAGGGATTTATACGATTCTCCCTATGTAGTTGCTAAAGGAGCTGGTATAATAGCTGAAAACATTAAAAGGATCGGTGAGGAAAATTCCATTCCACTAGTTGAGAATAGGGAACTGGCATGGGCTTTATATAATACTGTGGATATTGGGGACTTAATACCAGAGGAATTATATGAGGCTGTTGCTGAAGTATTGGCTTATGTATATAGTCTAAAAGATAATTTATAGGGGGAAATAGGATGAAGTTTGGTGATATGATCGTTGCATTATGTATTATAGCAATTGTAATAATTATAATAATACCTATACCAACAAGTCTATTGAGCATTTTATTAAGTTTAAATATAGCCCTATCCCTACTTATACTTTTAATTTCAATGTATGTAGAGGATGCATTAAATATTTCTATTTTTCCGTCCTTGCTATTATTAACCACCCTTTTTAGATTATCTTTGAGCATATCCACAACGAGAGGAATTTTAAAGGATGGAGATGCAGGAAAGGTAGTTGAAACCTTTGGTAAGTTTGTAATTGGTAGTGATCCTGTAGTAGGTTTTATTATATTCCTAATAATAGTAATTGTACAATTTATTGTAATTACTAAAGGAGCAGAGAGGGTAGCAGAAGTATCTGCAAGGTTTACTTTAGATGCCATGCCCGGAAAACAAATGGCCATCGATGCAGATTTAAATGCAGGATTGATTACAGAGGAAGAAGCAAGGAAAAGAAGAAAGGATATTCAAAGGTATGCAGATTTTTATGGATCTATGGATGGGGCAACAAAATTTATAAAAGGTGATGCCATAGTCGGAATCATTATTCTCCTTATAGATATTGTAGGAGGTTTATTCATAGGCATTATTTCTAAAGGAATGGCCCTGGCAGAGGCTGTACAAAAGTATACCTTGCTGACGGTAGGAGATGGATTAGTTAGCCAGATACCTGCCTTATTAGTGTCAACTGCTACTGGATTAGTAGTGACTAGGGCAGCTTCTGAGACCAATTTAGGCCAGGATATGATTGAGCAACTGTTTAAGAGCAATTCAAAATTGCTATATATTGTTGGGGGAGTAATGGGCTTACTAGGCATATTTACACCTATGCCGACCTTTACTTTTATAATTCTAGCTTTACTATTTGGATTTTTAGGATATTCATTAGATAAGAGGAAAGTAGAGGAAATAATTGAACCAGCAGAAGAGATTTCAGAAGCTGAAGAACTTAGAAAGCCAGAAAATGTACTGGAATTATTGAAAGTGGATGATATAGAATTGGAACTTGGCTATGGTCTTATACCTCTTGCAGATGTAAACCAGGGAGGAGATTTGTTAGATAGGATCGTAATGATAAGAAGACAGATTGCTGTGGAACTAGGGTTAGTTGTACCTATTGTCCGTCTTAGGGATAATATTCAATTGAATCCCAATGAATATAGGATTAAAATTAAAGGTGTTCAGGTTTCCAAGGGTGAAGTTTATTTTGACCATTATTTAGCTATGGATCCAGGAACTGCTCAGGGTGAAATTGAAGGGATAGAAACTGTAGAGCCAGCATTTGGATTACCCGCTAGATGGATTACAGAAAGTGAGAGGGAGAAGGCTGAAATATACGGTTATACCGTAGTAGATCCACCCTCAGTAATTGCTACCCATTTGACTGAAATAATAAAGGAAAAGGCATATGAACTATTGGGTAGGCAGGATGTTAAGCTTTTATTAGATAATGTAAAGGAAGAATATCCTGCTGTTGTAGAGGAGGTAGTACCTAAAGTCCTATCTATTGGTGAAATTCAAAAGGTGTTATCTAATCTGTTAAAGGAACAAATCAGTATTAGAGATATGGTAACTATACTGGAAACATTGGCTGATTATGGTACTATAACTAAAGATACAGACCTATTGACAGAATACGTAAGGCAAAGGTTGTCAGGTTATATAACTGAAAAATATGTGGAAAACAACAGGCTAAATGTAATCACTTTAGATAGTGAAGTTGAAGAATTAATTATGAATTCCATCAATAAAACAGAGACAGGTTCTTATCTATCCTTAGAGCCTAATGTAGCCCAAAAGATATTAAACAATACTTTAAAAGCTGTACAAAAGCTAACCTCTATAGGGGAACAGCCCATAATATTAACGGCGCCAATTGTAAGGCTTTATTTTAAAAGATTAACAGAACAGCTTACTAGGGATTTGATCATATTATCCTATAATGAAGTTGAACCATCGGTGGAGGTTCATTCCGTGGGGATGGTGAGTATATCATGAAAATCAAGAAGTTTACTGGGGCTACTGCTCATGAAGCCATGTTAAAACTTAAAAAAGAGCTTGGGCCAGATGCTATAATTTTAAATACAAGAACTATAAAACAAAAAGGATTATGGGGATTCTTAAAAAAACCCATAGTTGAAATAACTGCTGCTTATGAAAAGGAAGATCCACTATCCCTTAAAAAAGATAAGAGGGATAGTTTAAGCAAAATAAATGAAGAATTGATAGAATTAAAGAATATGATAAGAAAAATGTCTACAGACATTATAGAAAAGGATTTAAGTTTGCCAGTTGGATTAGATGAATATAGGATAAAATTAGTAGAAAACGGAGTAGAAGATTATATTGCCGTTTCTATATTAAATAGATTAAACAAACAGATAGACTTAAAGAATAAAGATAGTGCTGAAATAAGAAATATTGTTAAAAACACCCTTATTGAATATATAGGCCAGCCGAGACCTTTGACTTTAAATAACAATGAACAGAAAGTGATATTCTTTTTAGGGCCTACTGGAGTTGGTAAGACTACCACTTTAGCAAAAATTGCGGCTAAATTGACTATGAATAATAGGTACAATATTGGCTTGGTTACTACAGACACCTACAGGATTGCAGCAGTTGATCAGCTTAAAACCTATAGTGATATATTGCAACTACCCTTGGAAGTGGTTTATAATGAAGAGGACATGTATAGAACCATGGTACGCATGAAGGATAAAGATATTATTCTTGTAGATACTGCCGGAAGAAATCACAAAGATATAAAAAAAGATGATGAAATTGTCCATATCATAAACTCTATAAAAAATAAAGAATTGTATTTAGTTATAAGTGGAAATATTGAATTTAGAACACTTAAATCCATCATAGAACATTATGACTTTATAAAGTATTATAAATTGATATTTACTAAAATTGATGAAACAGAAGTTCTGGGTAATATATTAAATGTAAAGTATTTAACTCAGAATCCAGTATCTTATATAACTACTGGTCAAAATGTTCCTGATGATATTGAAATTTTAGATACAAATAAAATAGTTTCTTGTTTGATAGGAGAGAGTTCCTATGAAAGATCAGGCTGAAAGACTTAGGGAATTAATGAGAGAAAGAATCAAAAGTGAACAGGGATACACCACTAATAATAAGGCTAAAGTATTAGCTGTAACTAGTGGTAAAGGTGGAGTTGGAAAAACAAATTTTGCTATCAATCTAGCTATATCAATAAAACGATTAGGATATAGAGTTATTGTATTTGATGCAGATTTTGGATTAGCTAATGTAGAAATATTGACTGGAACAGATATTAAATATACAATCGCTGATTTAATAGTTAATGAGAAAAGTATCTTTGAAATAATTAGTAATGGGCCAGAAGGCATTAAGCTTATTTCAGGAGGCACAGGTTTTCAAGAACTATCAATGATGAGCAGGGATAATATAAATAAATTACTAATAGAAATAGAAAAACTTGAATCTATAACTGATTTTATTATTATAGATACTGGCGCTGGTATATCTAATACTGTATTAGATTTGGCTATGGCGGCAGATGAGGTTATCCTTATTACTACTCCAGATCCAACATCTGTAATGGATGGTTATACTGTAATAAAGGCTTTAAATATTAATGGTTACAGGGGGAGGCTGAATGTAGTTACAAATATTGTGGGAAATAGAAGGGAAGCATTAAGTACATTTAATAGGTTGAATACGGCTTGTAATAGCTTTCTAAAATTGGATTTAAATTTTTTAGGCTATCTAGAAAGGAGTAATATTATAAATAAGGCAGTAAAAAATCAGGTTCCCTTCTTATTATCAAATCCCTCCTCTTCAGTATCGAAAAAGATAAATATAATGGCCTTAAAGTTTATTGATAATAAAAAATGTGATCATTTATCTAAAAATCTAAGTTTTGCTCAAAAGTTAAAAGCCCTTTTGCTTGGAAAGGACGATATTCCATATGACCAGTAGGGAATCAATTTTCAAGGTGGGAGACAAAATCCAGTTAACCCGTATAGATTTAGAAGACCAAAAAACCTATCCTAGTCAAATTTTAGATATTTTAGAAGAGGATAGGTTTATGATAAGTGGACCTATTTATAAGAATAAATTGGTATTAATACACAAAGGTGAATTACTAAGGATTAGTTGTGTAGTTGAAAATAAAGGAAGATATGCTTTTAATGGTGAAGTGGTAGAAAGGAAATATGACAATATATATAAATTAGAAATTAGAAAGGTTTCAGAAATTAAAAGGTACCAACAAAGAAAATTTTTCAGATTTGATGTTTCTATTCCAGTTATAAAGGAGTTTGTAATAGGAGATGGGGATGATGAAGAGGTCCTTATTGAAGAATGTAGGAGCAAGGATATAAGCGGTAACGGATTAAAATTGTATACAAATTATGAGCATAATGTGGGGGATATAGTAACATGTAAATTTGAGTTGGATGGTGAGAAACTGGAAGTTAAGGGTAAGATATTAAGGAGGGAAAACGTAGATACTTTTGAATATGATTATGCACTTGGTATCCAATTTATAGATATTAAAGAAGCAGATACCGATAAGATAATTCAATTCATTTTTGCGAGACAAAGGAAACTAAGAGAAAAG
This sequence comes from Tissierellia bacterium, assembly GCA_012728725.1. GTDB lineage: Bacteria > Bacillota > Clostridia > Tissierellales > Tepidimicrobiaceae > JAAYEM01. The sequence continues at coordinate 48,280 of JAAYEM010000029.1, forward strand.
GGACTGATTTAGATGATAAAGGTTCTAATAGTTGATGACTCTCCATTAATGCGGAAAATTTTAGGTGATATATTAAGGGAAGATAAGGATATCCACATAGTGGGAGAAGCCAAAAATGGTAAAGAAGCTTTATACAAAATCCCCCTATTGAAACCTGATCTAATTACATTAGATATTGAGATGCCAATAATGGATGGGATAACAGCTTTAGAAAAGATAGTTAAACTTTATAATTTACCAGTAGTTATGATTAGCAGTTTGACAATGGAAGGCGCAGCTTTAACCTTAGATGCTTTAGACAAGGGTGCTGTTGACTTCATACAAAAACCAAAGAACATATTTAGTATGAATAAGGAGCAAATAAAATTAGAGATAATCGATAAAATAAAAATGGCTGCAAAATCTAAAGTAAACATTGAATACAGGATAAAAGCTCTAAAACCTTTTAAAGACTACTCCCGTATAGTCAAGGACAGGGAAGGAAAGTTTGAATACATAGTAGCCATTGGTACTTCCACGGGAGGGCCAAGGGCATTACAGGCTGTTCTCCCTTTGTTTCCAGAAAATATTAATGCTAGTTTCGTTATTGTGCAGCATATGCCACCTAAGTTTACTAAATCCTTAGCAGATAGATTAGATACATTGTCCAATATTAGAGTAAAAGAAGGAGAAAATGGTGAAGTATTGCAACAAGGCTATTGCTATATAGCTCCAGGGGACTTTCACATGAAAGTGGTGGAAAAAGAAGGAGATTATATAATAGAATTAAATAAGGAACCTGCAATAAAAGGTTTAAGGCCAGCCGTTGATGTATTAATGGAGTCTGTAGCAAAATTGAGAGACTTGAAAAAAATTGGGGTAATAATGACAGGTATGGGTTCTGATGGAGCTAATGGAGTTACCAATTTGAAAAAAAACAATGGGTATATTATAGCCCAAAACCAGGAAACATCAGTAGTTTTTGGAATGCCTAAGGCAGCTATAGATACTGGTTATGTTGATAGAGTAGTTCCTCTAAGTGATATTGCATATGAGGTTATGAAAAAAATGGGGGTGTAGTAATGGATTTCCACATGGATCAATATATGAATTTGTTTGTAGAAGAAGCAAAAGAGCACTTACAAAATATGAACGATGCATTATTAGAATTGGAAAGAGATACTTCCAATATATCTTTAATAGATGAAATATTTAGAATTGCTCATACTCTAAAAGGCATGTCAGGCACTATGGGATTTAGCAATATGGCAAATTTAACCCATGAAATGGAAAATGTGCTTCAAGGAATTAAAAACAAGGAAGTTGAATTAGGTGAGGATGTAATCGATGTAATATTTGAATGTTTTGATGCGGTGGATAACTCTGTAAATCTAATAGCAAGCACTGGTAAAGAAAGTGAAGATAAACACGAGGAATTAATAGAAAAACTTAAGTCTATCTTAAAGAAGGATAGCATAGTAGTTGACCATGAAACAGATGATGAGAGTATAGGAGGGTTTGATAAATATGTAACAAATATTTTACAAGAAGCAGAAAGGAGAGGGCTGAATAGATACAATATAGAGGTTACCTTGAGTCCAAAATGTATGTTAAAGTCTGCACGAGCATTTATTGTTTTCAGCACTTTAGAAACAATGGGGGAGATAATTTATTCCAATCCATCGGTGGAAGATATTGAGGATGAAAAATTTGATTTTTACTTTTCAGTAATTTTATTATCAGATGCTAGTGATAAGAAGATATATGAAGAATTAAACAAAATATCCGAAATAGATAATATTGTTATAAGCCCAATTGACAATATGGGGAAGGAAATATTACAGGAAGATTATAGCCAAAAAATAATAGAAAAGGATGCTACTCAACATAGCAGCAAAAAAGACGGGGCTACAAAATCCGATATAGATTCAAGGGTAAATAATAGGGAAAGTAAAGTAGGAAAAACTGTAAGAGTAGATATAGAAAGATTGGATAATCTAATGAATTTAGTTAGTGAGTTGATAATTATCAAGACTAGGATGGATGATTTAAGTGAGGTTTCTAACAAGGAAAATATGGCGGAAGCCATTGAGTACTTAGAAAGAATCACTACAAGTCTACACGATGCTGTTATGAAAGTACGAATGGTGCCTATAGAAAGGGTTTTCAATAGATTTCCTCGTATGGTCAGGGATTTGTCTAAGGAATTAAACAAAGAAATCAATCTGGAAATGTACGGTGAGGATACTGAGGTGGATAGAACAGTAATAGATGAAATAGGGGATCCATTAATCCATATTATTCGAAATTCAATTGATCATGGTATAGAGACACCAGAAGATAGAGTTGCTAAAGGCAAACCTAAAAAGGGAACCATTGTATTAAAGGCTTATCCTGATGGGAACAATGTTGTAATTGAAGTTATTGATGATGGAAGAGGTATTGATTCTGATAAGATTGTGGAAAGGGCGATAGAAAAGGGGCTAATTACTAGAGAAGAAGGGGAGATGTTGTCCCAGGATGAAATCCATTCTCTGCTATTTTTGCCGGGTTTTAGTACCTCCAAAGAAGTATCAGATGTATCTGGACGAGGCGTTGGATTGGATGTTGTAAAGAGCAAAATAGAGTCAATTAATGGTTCTGTGGAAATAGATACTGAATTAGATAAGGGGACAAAGTTTATAATTAGGATTCCATTAACTTTAGCTATTATTCAAGCCTTATTAATAAAACTAGCCCATGAAATATATGCTATACCTTTAAGTTCAATAACTGAGATAACTGTAATTAATAAAAATGATATAAGGAATATACAAGGGCAGGAGATTACTTTATATAGAGGGAAAACAATACCTGTTGTAAGATTAAATAATTTAATGGGGTTAGAGGTAGAGAATGATTCAGATGAATGTACAGTAGTTGTAGTAAGAAAAGGAGAGAAACAAGCAGGTCTTTTGGTAGACAGTTTAATTGGGCAACAAGAGATAGTTATAAAACCTTTAGGAAAATATTTATCTAATATAAAGTATCTATCTGGTGCAACAATATTAGGGAATGGTAACATATCATTAATATTGGACGTAAATTCATTGATTTAAGGGGGAAGTGGACATGCCATCTGAAATGGAGAATAAATACGTTATATTCAAGTTGGATAAAGAATATTATGGAATACCAATAGCAAATGTATTATCCATAGAAAGGATAGGAGTGCCTACAAGGATTCCCAATGCACCTAAATATGTAAAAGGTGTAATCAATTTAAGGGGAGAAGTAATCCCCATAGTGGATTTGAGATGTAAATTAGGCATGGAAGAAATCGATTTAAATAGCAGTGGAAGAATAATTGTAGTATCAGTAAATGAAATAGTTGTAGGTTTAATTGTAGATTCTTCATCAGAGGTATTAGAAATAGATAAAGAAAATATCGATAAGCCTCCAACTGATTCTGGCAACCAATATATTGAATATATTAATGGAATAGGAAAAGTTTCAAATAGATTGATAATTTTATTGGATCTAATAAAGATATTAGAATATTAGGGGTGCTAAATATGGATATTGATTGCTTAAATAGTAGAATGATAGATATATTGACAGAAATAAGTAATATAGGTTCAGGGAACGCTGTTACAGCACTAGCTAATATGCTATCTAAAAAGGTGAGTATGACTGTACCCAGGGTCAGAATAATGGAATTTAAGGATGTGGCAGAGATTTTAGGCGGAGAAGAAGAGTTAGTTGTAGGTATATATTTAGAGTTAAAGGATGATGTTACTGGAAATATTATGTTTATACTAGATAAAAGTTCTGCCCTCAACTTAACCAATATGTTATTAAATAGGAAAGACCATGAATTAGATGAAATAGCTATTTCAGCCTTATCAGAAGTGGGCAATATAATATCTTCTTTCTATGTTAACTCCCTTAGTATGTTGACAGGTTTAAAAATAACTGTGTCAGTTCCTTCTCTAGCCGTTGATATGGCTGGAGCAATACTTTCAGTACCAGCAATCCAGTTTGGATTAATTGCTGATCAAGTATTATTTATAGAAACAGTCTTTGAAGAAGGAGAAAATTTAGTAAGAGGCAATCTATTTCTGATACCAGAGATGGATTCTTTTGAAAAAATATTGTCTAAATTAGGGGTATTGTAATATGGAGATTATAAAAGTGGGCATGGCAGATTTAAATACTGTAAAAGCTCCAGGCATACTTACAACTTTAGGTTTAGGTTCCTGTGTAGGTATTGCATTATACGATAAAACCAATAAAATTGCAGGATTGGTTCATGCTATGCTGCCATCGAGTAAAGAGATTAGAAATAATGAAAACAAGGCAAAGTTTGTTGATACAGGTATAGAGTTGTTGATAGAAAAAATGGTTAGAGAAGGTGCAAAAAAAAGCAATCTAACAGCTAAAATAACTGGTGGATCTCAGATGTTCTCCTTCAATAGTAGTAGTAACATATTGAATATAGGGGAAAGGAATGTTATAGCAACAAAGAAGAAGTTACAAGAATTAAAAATTAGGATTATATCTGAAGATACTGGAGGTAATTATGGTAGGACTATAGAATTGAATGCAGAGGATGGCTCCTTATTGGTGAAAACTATAGGCCATGGGATTAAGATCATCTAGTTCTCCAGAGGAGGTAGTTCCGATGAATAGGGATGAGTTGTGGAAAAAGTATCACTCAACGAAAGATAAAAGATTGAAACAATTACTAATTGAAGAATATGTTGGTCTAGTAAAAATAGTTGCGGGCAGAATGTATAATTATTATGGGAGTAAAGTGGATTACGATGATTTAATTGGTTTTGGAATGATAGGATTGATAGACAGTGTTGAAAGATTTGATATCAATAAAAATATTAAATTTGAGACCTATGCCCAAATAAGAATTAAGGGAACCATTATAGATAATATAAGGAAATTAGACTGGATACCCAGGTCTTTAAGAAAAAAGTCTAAAGAGATTCAAAGTGGAATGAAAAAATTGGAAAACAAATTGGGCAGAACTCCGTCAAACAGGGAATTGTCTGAATATTTAGATATATCTTTGGAAGAACTTGAATCTGCCCTTGCAGATATAAGCAATTTTAATGTGGCTTCATTAGAGGATTTGCTCATAAATAATTGTGAGCACAACATCGACAGTGATTTAGATAGGAATTCACCAGAGCAGATTTATGAAATAAAAGAGATTAAAGAAATCCTAGGGAAAATAATAGACAACCTATCAGAGAGTGAAAAAATGGTCATATCATTGTATTATTATGATGAATTGACATATAAAGAAATAGGACATATTATGGAATTATCAGAATCTAGAATTTCCCAAATACATAGCAAGGCCATTTTAAATATAAAGAATCAATTGATTAAACAGGGTATATATGACATTAATTAGGAGGTAAATTTATGCATAAGATTAATCCCAATATTTTATTGAAAATTTCAAAGGATGGTTTAAGAGCTTTTATTACTCTGTATAAAGGGGACGATAATGATTCAAACCAGGATAACTACATGATAGATGAAATCATTAAAAAAATAAAAGAAATAATTAAAGTTGGATTGGATGAGGATAAGCTTAGAAGTATATTATTAAACAAATATTATAATAACAGTATATGTATTGCGGAAGGAATTTTACCCCTTCATGGTGAAGATGGTTATATTAAATACTATTTTGATACAGATAAAAAGTTAGTACCAAAGGTATTGGAAGATGGGACGGTGGACTATAGGGAATTGAATTTTGTTGAAAGTGTAAGAAAAGGTGATGTACTGGCAGAATTAATACCTCCTAAAGATGGAAAAGTTGGTTATAAGGTGACTGGAGAAGAAATACCTTTTAAAAAAGGCAAATGTCCCCGTTTAAGATATGGTAAGAATGTAAGGTTGTTGGACAATCAAACTACTTTGGTAGCTGAAAAAGATGGGCTAGTGAAATTGGATGATGGTAAGGTACTAGTATTAGATTTGTTAGAAGTAGATAATGTGGACAAAAAAGTGGGTAATATCAATTTTAATGGAAGCGTTATAGTAAGAGGCAATGTCTATAATGGATTCAAGGTTAAAGCTGATGGAGATGTGGAAATTAAAGGAATTATTGAAGGAGCCTATATAGAGAATACAGGAAATCTTATGGTAAGACAGGGAATACAAGGTTATAATAAACTAACTGTAAACACCAAGGGTAGTGTTACAGCTAAATTTATTGAAAATGCAATAGTAGTCTCAGGCAGAAATGTTACAGCAGAAGCCATTATGCATAGTAATATTTCAAGTAAGGATAGGATCAATCTTATTGGGAAAAAGGGCCTTATAGTTGGAGGGGTTTGTAGAGCAGGTGTAGAAATATCTGCCAAGACAATAGGATCTTCTATGGCTACTTCTACAGTATTGGAAGTAAGAGTAGATCCAGAAATTAAGAAAAAATGTGAGTATTTAAAGAACAAAATAAACAATTATAAAGAAAATCTAGATAAGATTATAAAATCTTTAAACCTATTAGATAAGCTTAAAAGAGCTAATAGGCTTGATGAGAAAAAGGAAGAGATGTATATTAAGCTATTAAAAACTAAGGATAAAATTGTCATCGAGTTGGATGAATTAAATGAAGAATACTTAAAAATACAAGGAGAAATAGAGAACTCATCTATGGGAAGGATAAAGGTTTCAGATACCATATATCCTGGTGTAAAAATAACAATAGGTGACAGCACCATGTTTATTAGAAATGAGATGAGCAGGTGCACCTTTTACAGAGATGGAGGGGAGATAAAAATAGGTCCTTATTAGGAGTGATAATATGTCCATTAGACCTGTTGATTATACAAATTTAATCACCAAATCTCAAGAGGTAGCAAAGGTAAAACAAGTAGAGAACGATAAAATAAAGGTACAAATCGAACAGGGGGCTGTTTTTCAGGAAAAACAAATCCAAGAAAACATGACAAGGGTCAGGGATACCAATAAGAGTGAAAGTAGGATAGTAGATGGTCATAGTAAAAAGGAAGGAGCCTACAAAAAAAGTAAAGGGAATAAAAAGAGGGAAGAAAAGAAGAGGAAAAAAACTATTGTTAAAGATCAATTAGGTAGAACTATAGATATAAAAATATAAGTAGGGATGCATATGTTGTCTATTTTTTTGAACTTTTTCAGTATAATTTGTATAGTAATTGCTTTAGTTTGGATTGGCAGGATTTCAAAAAAAGAAAAGGATATGTATAAAGAAATTTCAATTATTTATGAGGATATAAAGTATTACTCTAAAACGGTTGAAGATACAATTAATGATTTTGATGACTTAATATCTGCCACTTTAAATAGAATGGAAGAGCTACAAAGGAATTATACTAGAGAATATAAGGGAATAAAAGAAAAGGATAATGTGGATAATCATAGTAGTGATGGAAATGAAGTAAACAGCAATAAGGATTTATATAAAAAAATAATAGAATTTAAAAAGATGGGCTTATCAAATGAGGAGATTGCAAAAAAACTTAATAAGGGTATAAGGGAAGTGGAAATAATAATAAGGATGTGGGGAAACATAAATAGAAATTATTGATTTAAAATATTGATTAAAGACTTGACATATGTTATACTACTAACGTGATTACACACATCTTCTGATGTTTAAGGCTGTGCCTTAAGGTCCCTTAAACGGATGAAGAGGATGGAGGAATAAACGGGAGGTGAAAAATTATGTCAGTAATTACTATGAAAAGTCTACTAGAAGCAGGTGTTCATTTTGGTCATCAAACTAGAAGATGGAATCCAAAGATGGAAAAATATATATTCACAGAAAGAAATGGAATATATATAATTGACCTGCAAAAAACAGTTAAATTGGTGGAAGAAGCCTACAATTTTGTTAAGGAACTTGCTGCAGAAGGGGGAGAAATCCTTTTTATTGGCACTAAAAAACAAGCTCAGGAAGCAATTGAGGCTGAGGCAAAAAGATGTGGAATGCACTATGTAAATCAAAGATGGCTTGGTGGTATGTTAACCAATTACAAAACCATCAAAAAAAGAATTGATAGGCTTCATGAATTAGGAAGAATTGAAGAGGAAGGAATGTTTGATATTCTACCTAAAAAAGAAGTCATCAAATTGAAAAACGAAAGGGATAGGCTTGAAAAGTTTTTAGGTGGAATCAAAAACATGAATAGACTTCCAGATGCTTTATATGTAGTAGATCCTAGAAAAGAAAGGATTGCAGTAAGTGAAGCTAGAAAATTAGGGATTCCAGTAGTAGCTATAGTTGATACCAATTGTGATCCAGATGAAATTGACTATGTTATTCCAGGCAATGACGACGCCATTAGAGCTGTTAAATTATTAACAGAAACTATTGCTAATGCTGTTTTAGAAGGTAGACAAGGTGAGCAAATAGAAGATATAGAAGAATAGCACATGGGTAAGAGTTTAAAGGATTTTCCTTTATACTCTTACCATTTTTAACAATAAGAGGAGGGATAGAATGAGCATAAGTGCTTCACAAGTTAAAGAGCTAAGAGAAAGAACTGGGGCAGGCATGATGGATTGTAAGAAGGCATTGGTTGAAGCGAATGGAGATATTGAGAAAGCCATTGTAATATTAAGGGAAAAGGGTCTATCTCAAGCAGCGAAAAAATCTGGAAGAATTGCTGCCGAAGGATTGGTAGATGCCTACATACACGGTGGCAGAATTGGAGTTTTAATTGAGGTAAACTCTGAAACTGATTTTGTTGCTAAGACTGATGAATTTAAACAATTTGTAAGGGATATGGCTATGCAAGTTGCCGCTTCTAATCCCAAATATATAAGTAAAGAAGATGTACCAGAAGAGGAAATAGAAAAGGAAAGAGAAATATTAATGAATCAAGTGGTAAATGAAGGCAAGCCAGAGCATGTGGCTTCAAAGATAGTTGAAGGTAGATTAGGAAAGTACTATGAACAGGTTTGTTTATTAGAGCAGCCTTTTATTAGGGATACTAGCATAAAAGTTAAAGACCTATTAAATGAAAAAATTGCTAAAATAGGAGAAAATATTAAGATTAGAAGATTTGTTAGATATGAGGTAGGGGAAGGTATAGATAAAAAAGAAGAAAATTTTGCTGAAGAAGTAGCAAAGCAAATGAAGATTTAGTTAAATGGAGAACACTAGTTGTTCTCCATTTAACTAAATAATTAAGTAGTTTATAGATTTAATAGAAGGAGTGTTTTTATGACGGAACCAGTATACAAAAGAGTTGTTTTGAAATTGAGTGGAGAAGCTTTGGCAGGGAAAAAAGGTCATGGGATAGATATAGATACAGTTAATAGGATATCTAATGAAATAAAGCAGTTGAATGATATGGGAGTAGAAGTGGCTATAGTAGTAGGCGGAGGTAATTTTTGGAGGGGAAAATCTGCTAAGGAGATGGATAGGACAACTTCTGATTATATGGGGATGTTAGGCACAGTTATCAATGCTCTTGCCCTACAAGATGCATTGGAAAAAATAGGGGTTGTTACAAGGGTGCAGACTGCTATTGAAATGAGGCAGATTGCGGAACCCTATATTAGAAGAAGGGCAATAAGACATCTGGAAAAGAAGAGGGTAGTAATATTTGCCGCCGGATCAGGAAATCCTTATTTTTCAACAGATACCACTGCAGCACTTAGGGCTGCTGAAATAGAAGCGGAAGTAATACTTTTGGCTAAAAAAGGAGTAGATGGAGTATATGATTCTGATCCATACCTTAATGCATCTGCCAAAAAGTTTGATACTCTTAGATATATTGATATATTAAATATGGGGTTAGGAATTATGGACTCTACAGCTACTTCTTTATGCATGGACAATAGTATACCAATAATAGTATTTGGCATTGATAGGCCAAATAATATTATTGATGTAATACTAGGTAAGAAAATTGGTACTCATGTAAAGGAGGAATGATTATGTATTTAGAGGTTCATAAGCAAGCTGAAGAAAAGATGAAAAAAACGGTGGAAGTTTTTAAGGAAGAACTGAAATCTATAAGAGCTGGTAGGGCGAATCCTGCTTTACTTGATAAAATTTCCATCGATTATTATGGTACTCCCACCCCTTTAAAACAGGTTTCAACCATAACAGCTCCAGAACCTAGATTATTAGTTGTTCAACCATGGGACGTTAATTTAATCCCTGTAATAGAAAAGGCAATATTAAAAGCAGATCTGGGATTAAATCCATCTAATGATGGAAAGGTAATTAGGTTACCTATTCCACTTCTTACCGAAGAAAGAAGAAAAGAACTTGTAAAATTAGTAAGAAAGAATGCTGAAAATGCCAAAATATCAGTAAGAAATATTAGAAGAGAGACAAATGATATAATCAAAAAAATGGAAAAGGGTAAAGAGCTAAGCGAAGATGATAGGAAGGCTGCAGAAGGCGAAACCCAAAAACTCACCGATAAGTATATAGATATGATTGATGAGATTACAAGTAGAAAAGAGGAAGAATTATTGGAGATTTAGATTCCCCTTCTCACAAAGAAGGGGTTTTTAACAATGGAGGTAAGTATTATGAGACTGAATTCAGCACAAGAATTGAGAAAAAAAATAGATCCTATGAAACTTCCTAAGCATGTAGCTATTATTATGGATGGTAATGGAAGATGGGCAAAAAAAAGACACCTTCCAAGGACTGCAGGCCATCAAGAAGGGATGAAAAGAGTTGTTGAAATAGTAGAAGTAGCCAATAAATTAAATATTGAATATCTATCCCTTTATGCTTTTTCCACGGAAAATTGGAAACGGCCCAAGGAAGAAATTCAAGGTATTATGAAAATATTGGTACAGTATATTAGGATGGAATTAGAAAGGATACATAAAAATAATATAAAGATTCAAGTAATGGGGGATTTAAAAAGACTGCCAGATGCACCAAGGAAAGAAGTTGAAAGAGCAATAGAAAAGACTAAGAATAACTCTAAAATGATTTTGAATATAGGGTTAAACTATGGTGGCAGGGATGAAATTGTGCGTGCTGTAAAGAATATTTTAGAAGATATAGAAATGGGTAAACTAAAAAAAGAGGATATAGATAAAGAACTGTTTTCACAATATTTATATACGCATAATTTGCCAGATCCAGATTTGCTTATTAGGCCTAGTGGGGAAATAAGACTGAGTAATTTTATGCTTTATCAAGTAGCATATACTGAATTTTATTTTTGCGATACATACTGGCCTGATTTCAAGGAAGAGGATTTTTATAAAGCTATACTAGAATATCAAAGTAGAAACAGAAGATTTGGGGGAGTTTAAGTGAAAGAACTATTTATTAGAGCTATTAGTGGTCTATTGATAGTTTTATTATCTATTTTTATAATATCCAAGGGAGGTAGCTTGCTGGCCTATTTTATTTTTTTATTATCCCTAATTGGGATTAGGGAATTTTATAGGGCTGTAGAGAATATAAAGATAAAACCTGTTAAGATTATAGGCTATATTTCCTGTGTTGGTTTTCTGCTAAATGCTTTAGGAATAAAATGGGTTTCTGTTTCCCTGATTCTATTTTTTGCAGTAGCTGCATTATTAACCACCTTAGTGTTTAAGAAGGATATAAAACTGTTAGATATAGCTATGACTTTATTTGGAATATTCTACATACCCTTTCTTATGCAACATATTATATATTTAGATGGGTCTATTTATATCTGGTTAATATTTATAACTGCATGGGGCACTGATACTATGGCATATTTATCCGGGAGTATATTTGGTAAAAACAAACTTTGTCCCCAAATAAGCCCAAAGAAAACCATTGAAGGATCAATTGGGGGGATCTTAGGGTCTGTTTTATTGACCTTGGCATATGGTATATATTACCAACTGTCCCCTATATGGTTTTTCCTTTTACTTTCATTTGTTGCTTCAATTATAGCACAAATAGGAGATTTAATAGCCTCTAAATTAAAGAGGATTACCGGGATAAAGGATTTCGGATTTATTATGCCAGGTCATGGGGGTATATTAGATAGATTTGACAGTATATTATTTACTGCTCCATTAATTTACTATATGGTAAATCTACTATAATAGATAGGTGGTGGACAAAATGTTGACAGCAGTTGCAGCAGTTTTTGTATTTTTGATGGTAATACTTTTTCATGAACTTGGTCATTTTATCACGGCAAAAATAGTGGGTATAAAGGTAAATGAATTCTCTATAGGCATGGGGCCTAAAATATTACAAAAGCAGGTAGGGGAAACCAAATACAGCATCAGAATATTGCCTATAGGTGGCTATGTTAGTATGGAAGGAGAAGATGAAAAATCTAACCACCCTAGAAGCTTTAATAATGTACCTGCCCATTCCAGGATGTTGGTGGTGGCGGCAGGAGCATTGATGAATTTTATTTTAGCCATAATAGTATTTTCGATTGTTTCACTAAATGTTGGCATGCCTACAACTACAGTTTTAAGGACTATTGAGAATTCCCCTGCAGAACAAGTTGGAATAGTTAGTGGTGATACCATATTGAGTATCAATGACCAGGAAGTCAAAAACTGGGACTCCATGGTTAAAATTATAAGCAATTCCGACCCAAATGAAGATATGGATATTGTAGTATTAAGGGATGAAAAGAAAATTCACTATACTTTAAAACCTGAAGTTATAGATGGTAGAACCATGATAGGTGTAGAGCCAACTTATGAAAGATCCTTACTCTCTGCTATAAAGGGTGGTTTCCAAAAAACAGGAACTATGTTTGGTTTGATGGTTGATTTTATTAAGATGCTATTTAGAGGTGAAGTAACAACTAGAGATTTGTCAGGACCTGTAGGTGTGATATATACAATTGGTGAAGCGGCTAAATATGGATTTATAAATTTATTATATTTTATGGGATTTATTAGTGTAAATTTAGGATTCTTTAATTTATTGCCCCTACCTGCCTTAGATGGAAGTAGAATAGTATTTTCCTTCATAGAGATTATTAGAGGAAAGGGTATTGATCCTGAAAAGGAAGGTTTCATTCATTTTATAGGTTTTATTCTATTAATATTACTAATGTTGACGGTAACTTATTCAGATATCATTAGATTTAATATATTTAGAAGGTGATACAAATGGAAAGAAGAAATACAAGAAAAATTATGGTTGGAAATGTGCCAGTTGGAGGTAATAGTCCTATTACTGTACAGTCTATGACCAATACAATTACCAAAGATATCCATAGCACTGTTAGGCAGATTAAGGAGTTAGAAAAGGCAGGTTGCCATATTATAAGGGCAGCAGTTACCGATTTTGAAGATGCAAAAGCAATAAGGGAGATAAAAAAGAATATAAGTATTCCATTTATTGCAGATATTCAATATGACTATAGATTAGCAATTGCAGCAGTAGAAAATGGTGCTGATTGCTTAAGGATTAATCCAGGCAATATAGGTTCAAAGAGTAAGGTAAGGGAGATTATAGATAGATGTAAGGAAAGAAATATACCCATAAGGGTAGGAGTTAATTCAGGTTCAATTAAAAAGGAGTACCTTGAAAAATATGGTGGAGTAAATGAAAATTCAATGGTATATAGTGCATTGGAACAAATAAGGTTGATTGAAAGTATGGGGTATGAAGAGATTAAAGTATCTTTGAAAGCAAGCAGCGTGCCCCTTACCATTAAGGCTTACGAGAAAATATCCCAATTCGTAGATTATCCTCTACATTTAGGAGTTACTGAAGCTGGGCCAATTTGGAAGGGTACTATTAAATCTGCTGTAGGTATTGGAACCCTATTATCCATGGGTATTGGTGATACAATTAGAATATCCTTAACTGGTGATCCAGTAGAAGAGGTAAGGGTAGGTCGTGAAATATTAAGATCCTTAAACCTATTAAATGAAGGGATTGAAATAATATCATGTCCCACTTGTGGAAGGACAAAGATAAGACTAATAGAGTTGGTAGAGGAAGCAGAAAAAAGGCTGGAAGGTATTAACAAACCCCTAAGGGTTGCCATTATGGGATGTCCTGTTAATGGTCCTGGGGAGGCTAAAGAAGCTGATATAGGAATAGCTGGGGGGCAGGGAGAAGGTTTAATTTTTAGAAAGGGTAAAATTATAAAAAAAGTTAAAGAGGATTTACTGCTAGATGAATTAATAAAGGAGATTGAAAATTTATAATTATTAAGATGGGGGTGCTTATGCTAGATAGCAAACAAGTTTTTATTAGATTGATACTATCAATATTATTATCTGGCATTATTGGGATTGATAGGGAAAGTACAAACAAACCTGCTGGACTAAGGACTCACATCCTGGTATCCCTAGGCGCTACTTTAATGATGTTATTATCTTTGCATTTTAATAGCATGTACAGAAATGGTATAACTATGTATACTGACAGAATGGCAGCTCAGGTAATAAGCGGCATAGGTTTTTTGGGAGCTGGTACAATTTTAAGAAGGGATAAGGGGATAATAACAGGGCTTACGACTGCTGCAAGTCTGTGGGTAGTTGCTGCCATAGGATTGGCTGTTGGGGCTGGTTTTTATTTAGGAGCTGTTCTTACAACCATTTTTACAGTTATTACCTTGATTACATTTCAAAAGGTCAGCAAAAAGTTTAGGGCAAAGGGACAATATCTAGCTTCTTTAAGGATAATATCCGTTGATAAACCCGGAATAGTTGGAAAGATAGGACAGGTTTTAGGTGAACATGATGTTAATATACTAAGCATAAATATAGAGCACATAGATGCCGATCTAATCTCCATCAATTTAGAGGTGGCGATGAAAGAATTGAAAATTAAATACGATTTATTAAATACTATTGCAAGTATAGAAGATATAGTCGAAGTATCCCAGCGAAGTTAAGGGGGTAAGCAACAAAGGATGAATAAAGATAGGATACCGCTTATAAAATTGTTTAGAAACAACAATATGCCTATAGATGGCAAAATAGATGGGGTGTTTGTTGTAAAAGTTAAGGTAGATACCAATAATAGAATGGAAGTATTTTTAGAGTCGGATGAGTTGAAAAGAGAAGAAGAATTGGATCAAATAAAAGATGCATTATCAGATAAATTTAAGGATATGGAAATAGCTATTAGAATAAAATATAACATTCCAACTGAATTTAAACATATTATGGATAAATATTGGGATAACATATTGTATCTTATAGAAAAAGAAATACCCTCAAGTAGTTCCTGGCTAGATGAATTAGATTACAAACTAAAGGATAATAATATTAATATTTTTGTAACCAAAAATATAATATATCATACTCTAGAGAATTATCAGATACCAAGGAAGATTAAAGAGAAAATTAAAGATGAATTTAATATAGATATGGATATAAATTTAGATAATTCAAAAGTATTGGATAGGGATTCCGATTTTTTGGATAAAACTATGTCTGAAGAAAAGAAAATATCATTAGAAACTTTGAATGGCGTAAAGGAAAAGGCTAGGACTGAAAAGGATAAAAAAGAAATAAAACCCAATAAGGACTATATACTTGGTAAAAGAATAGAAGAAGAAGCTATTAAAATAAAGGATATAAACTCAAATACTGGATCGGCTGTAATCTGTGGTGAAGTATTTGATTATGAATCAAGGGATATTAGGGGAAATAGAAAGCTAGTTATATTCAATATATCAGATTTTACCGATTCAATTAATGTGAAAGTATTCTTAACTGAAAAACAGCATGAGGAATTTGAATTAAATGTTAATAATGGTTCCTATGTAAAGGTGGAAGGAGACATCATATTTGATAACTATTCAAAACATTTGGTATTAATGCTTAAATCCTTAAACCTATTGGAAAAAGAAGAAAGAAAGGATTTGTCTGATAACAAGCGGGTGGAGCTACATGTCCATACTCAGATGAGTGCTATGGATGGGGTATCAAGTTTTAGAAAGATTGTGGAAAGGGCAAAAAAATGGGGACATAAAGCAATAGCAATAACAGATCATGGTGTAGTTCAAGGATTCCCCGAAGCAATGGAAGCGGGGAAGGAATTTGGGATCAAAATTATTTATGGAGTTGAAGGCTATTTAGTTAATGATAATAAACCAATTATAACAAATTATGATGAAGAAAAGGTATATAATAAATTTGTAGTATTCGATATAGAGACAACAGGATTATCCCCTGAAAAAGATATGATTACAGAGATAGGGGCTATAAAAATAGAAGATGGCGAGATTGTTGATCAATTTAGCCAGCTAATTAATCCCCAAAGAATAATTCCTGAAAAAATTATAAAACTTACAGGGATTACCAATGAGATGGTTAGGGATAAGCCTACCATAGAAGAGGTTTTGCCTGAATTTGAAGATTTTATAGAAGATGCAGTTTTAGTTGCCCATAATGCTTCCTTCGATGCAGGCTTTATAAGGGCACAATTTGCTAAAATGGGGAAGACTTTAAACAATCCTATTTTAGATACCCTAGAATTAAGCAGATCTTTATATCCCCACTTAAAGAGTCATAAACTTAATGTAGTTGCTAAACATTTAAATGTAAATCTTATCAATCATCATAGGGCTGTAGATGATGCTAAGGCAACTTCAGAGATTTTCATAAAATCTATGGAATTAATGCGTAATAGTGGAATCAAAGATATTTCTGATATAAATAAGTTAACCAGGAATAGGGATATAACTAAAGATAAATCCTACCATATTGTAATACTTGCTAAAAACCTTATAGGGTTAAAAAACTTATATAAACTGATCTCAGAATCCCATTTGAACTATTTTTACAGAAGGCCAAGGATACCCAGGTCCTTATTAAATAAATATAGGGATGGATTAATTATAGGTAGTGCCTGCGAGGCAGGTGAAGTATACAGGGCAATTATCAATAACAAGGATTTAAATGAGCTGGAGGAGATTATAAGCTTCTACGATTATCTGGAGATACAACCTATAGGTAATAATTTGCATTTAGTAAGGAATGGGGTTGTAAGAGGGGAAGAGGAGCTAAAGAACATTAATAAAAGAATAGTAGAATTAGGGAGAAGGTTCAATAAACCAGTTGTGGCTACAGGTGATGTTCACTTTTTAGAGCCTGAAGATGAAGTTTATAGGCGTATATTGATGTTTGGACAGGGTTATGCTGATGCAGATTTTCAGCCCCCCCTTTATTTTAAAACTACTGATGAAATGTTAAAAGAATTTGAGTATTTAGGCAAAGATAAGGCAGAAGAAGTTGTTATAAAGAATACCAATTTGATAGCCAGTATGGTAGAGGAAATAGTTCCACTTCCTCCTGGGACCTATCCCCCAATTATAGAAGGAGCCGATAAGGAGTTAAAAGAGATAACCTATAATAGGGCCATGGAAATCTATGGTGACCCTCTACCTGCTCTTGTAAAGGAAAGACTGGATAAGGAACTAAATTCTATAATTGAAAATGGCTATGCAGTAATGTATATAATTGCCCAGAAATTGGTTTCCAAGTCTTTGGAGGACGGGTATTTAGTTGGGTCTAGAGGCTCTGTTGGTTCATCTTTTGTAGCTACCATGAGTGGTATTACTGAGGTAAATCCTTTAGTACCCCATTATGTATGTCCTAATTGTAAGTATAGTGAATTTATAGAAGATGGATCTATTGGTTCAGGGGTTGATTTACCTGATAAAAGCTGTCCAAAATGTGGAAGCCAACTGAATAAGGATGGCCATGATATACCCTTTGAAGTATTTCTAGGATTTGAAGGGGATAAAGAGCCTGATATAGATTTAAATTTTGCAGGAGAATATCAAGCTACTGCCCATAAATATACTGAAGAATTATTTGGAAAGGGATATGTATATAGGGCAGGAACAATTGGTACTATAGCCGAGAAAACTGCCTATGGATTTGTAAAAAAATATTTTGAAGAAAAGGGAATTAGTCCTCATCCAGCTGAGATAAATAGGCTGGTAAAGGGCTGCACCGGGGTAAAAAGAACATCTGGACAACATCCTGGTGGCGTTATGATAATACCTAAATATAAGGATGTTCATGATTTTACTCCAATACAATATCCAGCCGATGACAAAAATTCTGGTGTTATTACTACCCATTTTGATTATCACTCTATTAGCGGTAGGATACTGAAATTAGATATTTTAGGCCACGATGTTCCAACCATAATTAGAATGTTGGAAGATATTACTGAAGTCAAACCGGATACTATTCCTTTAGATGATAAAGAGACCATGAAACTATTCACCAGTATAGAACCTTTAAATATTAAGGACAAGGATGTTAATATTGAGGTAGGTACACTAGGGATTCCTGAGTTTGGGACTAAATTTGTAAGACAGATGTTATTAGATACTAGACCTACAACCTTTTCAGAATTGGTGAGGATCAGTGGTTTATCCCATGGTACTGATGTATGGCTAAATAATGCACAAGATTTAGTTAGGAATGGGATTGCTACCTTAAGCGAGGTTATATCTACTAGAGATGATATTATGCTTTATTTAATCTATTCTGGCCTTGATAAAAAGAGGGCTTTCAAAATAATGGAAGATGTAAGAAAAGGTAGAGGGCTAAAAAAAGAAGATGAAGAATATATGAGAAGCTTTAATATTCCAGAATGGTATATAGAGTCATGTAAAAAAATTAAATACATGTTTCCTAAGGCCCATGCTGTTGCTTATGTTATGATGTCTTTCAGGATTGCATATTTTAAAGTTCATTATCCAGAAGCATTTTACGCAACCTATTTTACTACTAAAGTACAGGATTTTGATGCTGGATTGATTTTAAAAGGAAAAGAAGCAGTTAGTTCTAAAATAAAGGAACTGGAAAATATAGGCAACGAAATGACGGCTAAAGAAAAAAATCTACTGACCGTTCTGGAAGTGGCACAGGAAATGTATGCAAGAGGATATAAGTTTGGAAGAATAGATTTATATAAATCCGACAGTGACAAATTTTTGATAGCAGAAGATGGAATACTACCTCCACTAAAATCATTAGATGGAGTAGGTGAAAGTGCCGCAAAAAATATTGTAGCTGAGAGAAATAAGGGCAAATTTTTATCTATTGAGGATTTAGTATTAAGGACCAAGGTAAGCAAAACTGTGGTTGAAGCTTTAAGGGAGCATGGTTGTTTAGATGATTTGCCTGAAACCAATCAAATTAGCCTTTTTAATATTTGATTTTTTATTACATTGTGATATAATAAGGATAACAAAAGAAGGTTTAGGTTGCTAGTAGAGTGGGCTGGATCCCACTCTTAATTTATTTATTATTACAGGGGTATATTAATATTAGTATTACAAAAAATAGATATAATTTTAGGGAGGTGATCTTTTGAGCAGGAAGAAAGTAGTTGCATTAGTAAGGCAACATTGTGAACCAATAGTTGAGGAACTAGGTTATGATTTAGTCGACTTAGAGTATGTTAGAGAAAATGGTAGAAATTTTTTGAGGTTTTATATTGGTAAACCAGAAGGTATAAGCATAGATGATTGCCAAAGAGTAAGTGAAGCTGTAGGTACAAAACTAGATGAGATAGATCCTATAGAGGATAGTTATTACTTGGAGGTTTCTTCTCCTGGACTAGATAGGCCTTTAAAGACGGATAAGGATTTAAAGAGGAATATTGGTAAGGAAATAGATATAAGTCTCTACAAAAGTATAGATGGTAAAAAGAAGTACAGGGGAGTACTATTAGATTTTTCAGATAAGTACATTAAGATAAAAGAGGAAAATAGTATGGAAGAAAAAGAGATAGAAAGAGATGCCATTTCAAAAATAAAACTAGTAGTTAAGTTTTAAGGGAGGTTAATTTTAATGAATGCAGAGTTTATTGAGGCCCTTGAAGAAATAGAAAGAGAAAAAGGCATAGCTAAAGAGGTCATTTTTGAGGCTTTAGAATCTGCACTTATTTCAAGCTATAAGAAAAACTTTGGGTCTTCACAAAATGTAGAGGTGCAAATAGATAGGGAAACTGGTAAGGTAAATGTATATGCTAAAAAGACAGTAGTTGAGGATGTTGAAAATGATTTATTGGAAATAAGCTTAGAAGAAGCAAAAAAAATAGATGATAAATATCAAATAGGGGATATTGTTATGCTAGAAGTTACACCCAAAAATTTTGGTAGGATTGCAGCCCAAACTGCAAAACAAGTAGTTATACAAAGGATTAAGGATGCAGAAAGAGATGTAATATATAAAGAGTTTGTAAATAGGGAAAATGAAATAATTACTGGAATTATTCAAAGAATAAATAATAATGTAGTATATATTGATCTGGGCAAAACAGAAGGCATATTACCTCCAAGTGAACAAATTGAGGGAGAAGAATATAAGCAGGGAGATAGATTAAAATTATACATTTTAGAGGTGAAGAAAACTACAAAAGGACCGCAGATAATCCTTTCTAGATCTCATCCAGGATTGGTTAAAAGATTGTTTGAACTAGAGGTTCCTGAAATCCATGATGGTATTGTGGATATTTATGCTATATCAAGGGAAGCTGGTTCTAGAACCAAAATAGCTGTTCATTCAAAGGATCCTAATGTAGATCCAGTTGGCGCTTGTGTAGGTTTTAAGGGCAGCCGGGTAAAAGCTATAGTAGATGAATTAAATGGAGAGAAAATAGATATTATTATTTGGAGTAAAAATATAGATGAATTTATTGCAAATAGTTTAAGTCCTTCAAAGGTTTTAAAAGTGGAAATTAACGAAAAAGAGCGTTCTGCTTTAATAGTAGTTCCAGATTATCAATTATCCTTGGCTATAGGTAAGGAAGGCCAAAATGCAAGGTTGGCAGCCAAGTTAACCAACTGGAAAATTGACATAAAAAGTGAAAGCCAATATAATGAAGAATTAGAATCTGAGTAAGTAAAGGGGTGATAATTTGAGGAAAAGGAAAATTCCAATGAGAAAGTGTGTAGCTTGCAATGAAAACAAGCCTAAGAGAGAATTGCTTAGAGTAGTAAAAAACAAAGAGGGTCATGTGGATATTGATTTAACGGGGAAGATGAATGGTAGAGGAGCTTATATCTGTCCAAGCATAGAGTGTTTAGATAAGGTGAAGAAAAACAAAAATCTAAATAGGGCATTAGAAATAGAGGTTCCAAAAGAGGTGTATGATAAGTTATATGAGGTAATCAATTCAAGGGAATAAGTTAGAACTCTAATTGTCACCTGTAAAAATATGGGGGGTGTATAGTTTGACTAAAATAAGAGTCTATGAATTAGCTAAAGAATCAAAAATGACTAGTAAAGAATTGATAGAGAAAATGAAAGAGTTGGGATTGAATGTTAGTAGCCATATGAGTACTATTGAAGGCGAAGAAGCGGAAATGATAAGGGAGCTAATCAAAGAAGAAAGGGAAGGTAAGAGCAAATTAAAAGAATCAAGTAAGGTCAAGGACAAAAAACCAAAAAAAATGAGGAAGAAGGAAAGAAAAGAAGAAAAGATGGATAAAGATATGAAAAAGGAAGAAAAAGAAAATATTATAGAAATGGAAGATCAAATAATAGTTAAAGAACTGGCTGATAAAATGGGTATAAGTGTATCACAGGTAATTACCAAATTGATTGGATTAGGAGTTATGGCCAGTCAAAATGAATCTATAGATTATGATACCGCCAATATTATAGGGGAAGAGTTTGGATACAAAATTGTATTATCAGAAAAAGAGGAAGATAATGATTTAATAGATGAATTTAATTTAGATTTTGAAGATGATCCAAAGGATTTAAAGAAAAGGCCGCCTGTAGTGACAGTTATGGGCCATGTAGATCATGGTAAAACGTCCCTATTAGATGCCATTAGGAAAACTTCAGTAACCAAGCAGGAAGCAGGAGGAATTACTCAACACATAGGAGCTTCTATTGTTAATGTAGATGGTAATAAGATTATATTTTTAGACACTCCAGGCCACGAAGCTTTTACTTCTATGAGGGCAAGAGGTGCTCAGGTAACAGACATTGCTGTACTTGTAGTTGCTGCTGATGATGGTGTAATGCCTCAAACAGTAGAGGCAATTAATCATGCTAAAGCGGCTAATGTCCCAATAATAGTAGCCATTAATAAGATTGACAAACCAGAAGCTAATATAGAAAGGATTAAACAGGAACTTGTAGAACATGGTTTAGTACCTGAAGAATGGGGCGGGGATACCATTTGTGTTCCCGTATCTGCTTTAAAAAAAGAAGGTATAGATGATCTTTTAGAGATGATACTTTTAGTGGCAGAGATGGAAGAATTGAAAGCTAATCCAAATAGAAATGCTGTAGGTACAGTCATTGAAGCCCAATTGGATAAAGGGCGAGGTCCTGTTGCAACGGTTTTAGTGCAAAAGGGAATCTTGAAAGTGGGAGACATGGTGGTTTGTGGAGTTGCCCATGGTAGAGTAAGGGCTATGTTTGATGACAAGGGTAAAAAAGTAAAAAAAGCAGGCCCCTCCATTCCAGTTATGATCCTAGGTCTTTCCGAAGTACCCCTTGCAGGAGATGTTCTATATTCTGTTGATGACGAAAAAACAGCCAGGGCTTATGCAGAAAAAATGAAAGAAATGGCTAGAGAAGAACAGTTAAAAGCTTCTCAAAAAGTATCTTTGGATGATTTGTTCGAAAGAATTCAGATGGGAGAAATTAAAGACCTTAATATAATAATTAAGACCGATGTAAGAGGAACTATTGATGCTATAAGACAGTCCCTTGAAAAGCTGGAAAATGAAGAAGTCAAAGTAAATATCATCCATGGCGGTGTAGGTGGAATAACAGAAAGTGATGTAATGTTAGCTTCTGCTTCAAACGCTATTATTATTGGATTTAATGTAAGACCAACTCAAAATGCTTTAGATGTGGCGAAGCTTGAAAAGGTTGATGTGCGAACCTATAGAGTTATATATGATGCAATAGAGGATATCAAATCAGCTATTAAAGGTATGCTAGAACCCGAATATGTAGAAGAGGTAATAGGCAGGGCTGAAGTTAGGGCAACCTTTAAAATACCTAATGCAGGAACAGTAGCTGGTATTTATGTGCAAAATGGAAAAATTACAAGGAACAGCAATATCAGGTTATTAAGAAATGATGTGGTTATATATGAAGGAAAGATTTCTTCCCTAAAGAGGTTTAAAGATGATGTAAGGGAAGTTTTGGCTGGATATGAAGGGGGATTGGGTCTTGAAAACTATAACGATATTAAAGAAGGAGATGTTTTGGAAGCTTATATTATTAAAGAAGTAGAGAGATAGGGGTGTAGCCTTAATGAACAATAAGAGAATAAGCCGGATATCAGAAGAGATAAAAAAAGTAGTTTCCGAATTGATTTCAAGGGAAATTAAGGACCCAAGAGTTAGTCCAATGACTAGTGTTACCAAGGTTGAAGTTACAAAGGATTTAAGCTATGCTAAAATATATATAAGTGTATTGGGTGATAAAGGGGTAAAAGAAGATACTCTTGAAGGTTTACAGAGTGCTAAAGGATTTATCAGAAGGGAAATTAGCAATCGGATTAATTTGAGGCATGTACCTGAACCTGTTTTTTACCTTGATGAATCTATTGAGCATGGCTTATATATTTCTAAATTAATTGAAAAGGTAAATGAGGAAGATAAAAATAAAAGAGGAGATATTGATGAATAATCCATTGAACATATTAATGGAAGAAGCAATTCAGTTAATTAATAGAAATAAGAATATATTTATTTCTTCCCATGTGCAACCAGATGGGGATAGTGTTGGTTCAATTCTTGCTTTGGCCATGGCAGTTAAAGCATTGGATAGGAATAAAAATGTAAGGATAGTAAAAGTAGATGATATACCTTCAGATTTGCTATTTTTGCCTAATATAGAGATGATAAAGGAGCAAGATTTGAATCAGCCTGTTGATCTATTTATTTCACTGGATAGTAGCGATATGGACAGATTGGGAATAGGAAAGGAATTTGCCTTAAAGGCAAAAAAGATTATCAATATTGATCACCATGTTACTAATGATAATTTTGGAGACATTAATATTATATCTTCCTCATCTGGTGCTACAGGGGAGATAGTATTTGACTTGATAAAAAAAATGGGTGTAGAAATTGATAAGGAAATTGCAACTTGCTTATATACAGCTATTAGCATGGATACAGGTAGTTTTATGTATAGTAACACCACCTATAAAACCCATTTAATAGCTGCTGAATTACTGAAAACAGGAATTGATATTAATGATATAAATATTAATATTTATCAAAGTAGGAGTATAGAGAGGACAAATCTTTTCATAGATTCTTTAAATAAGCTTGAAACCTTTTTAGATAATAAAATAGGTATAGTTACTGTTACTCAAGAAATGTTAAAGGTCCATAATGCCAAAATGGAGGATACTGAAGGTATAATATCTTTTGTTAGAGGAATTAAACCAATAGAAGTGGCATGCCTTTTAAAGGAAGTTGATGAAAAGGAAGTTAAAGTAAGTCTAAGGAGCAAAAAAGAAGTGGATGTATCAAAGATATCCAGTAAATTTAATGGTGGTGGCCATATAAGAGCAGCTGGGTGTACTATTTATGAAAATATAGCAGTAGCCAAGGAAATGATATTAAAGGAGATATTATCAAACTTTAGGTGATTATATATGAATGGGATAATCAATCTATTTAAACCTAAGGGAATAACTTCCCATGACGCAGTAAATAGCATGAGAAAAATTTTAGGAATAAAAAGGATAGGCCATACTGGAACTCTTGATCCAAATGCATTTGGAGTCCTTCCCCTCTGTATTGGTAAAGCTACTAGAATAAGTGAGTATCTACTTAATATTGATAAGGAGTATGTTGCAGAATTAACCCTGGGAAAGGCTACAGATACTCAAGATATTGATGGAAAAGTAGTGGCCTACTCTCCTAAGCAAGTTAAGGAAAGAGACATTTATGAAGCCTTTAAACATTTCCAGGGGAAAATAAGACAAGTTCCACCCATGTTTTCAGCTATAAAGCAGGATGGTAAAAAATTATATGAGTTGGCTAGAGAGGGAAAGCATGTAAGAAGGGATCCCCGTGAAGTATATATATACGATTTAAAAATATATGATATTATAGATAATAAGAGGATTATATTTTATGTGAGATGTTCTAAGGGTACATACATTAGGACCTTATGTGATGATATAGGAAAGTATTTAGGAACCTATGGATATATGTCCTACTTAGCCAGAGTTGGAGTAGGAAATTTTAAGATTCAGGACAGCTGTAGTATTGAGTATATTAAAAGTTTAAATAAAAAAGAACTAGAAACAATTATACAGCCAATGGATAAAGGATTAAACCATCTACCCTCATTGACTATCGAGAATAAATTTTACAAAAAATTGATTAATGGAGCTATTGTACCTATGGGAGATAAAATTTCAGAGATTGAATGTAAGAATAAACCCTTAAGGATATACAGCAAAGGTGAATTCATTGGAATAGGAAGGATAGTTAATAAGGATAATTTTTTGTGGGTAAAAATGGACAAAGTTCTAATATAAGGTGATAATTATGGAAGTTATCGATTTAACTGATTATGAAGAAAGCAGATTCAAAACAGCTATAGCTTTAGGAAATTTCGATGGTATACATTTAGGCCATCAAGCTTTAATTAAAAATACTATTGTGCAAGCTAAGGAAAAAAATCTAAAACCTGCTCTCCTACTATTTAATAACCATACTAAAACCCTTCTGAAAGGGAGTAATAATAAAAAATTTTGCATTATTACTTCTAATGGTCAAAAATTAAAAATATTTGAAGAGCTTGGTATAGAGACTGTATACGCTATAGATTTTGATGAAAAAATTATGAGATTGTCTGCAGATGATTTCATCGATAATATTATTATTAGAAAGTTAAATGCTAAGTTAATTACTATAGGGTTTGATTATAGATTTGGATATAAAGCCCAAGGGGATAGCAATTATCTCAAGAAGATGGGAGAGCAAAAAGGATTTCATGTTAATATAATAGATCCCATCTATATGAATGGTCAGATAATAAGTAGTACAGCCATCAGAAATTTGATTAAGGCTGGAGATATCACTAAGGCAAATAGCTATCTTGGTAGATATTATGCTGTATTAGGCACTGTAGTTAGAGGTAAAAGTAGGGGTAGTAAATTAGGCTATCCTACTGCAAATATTAGCTTAAGCTATAACTATGTAATACCTAAGACGGGAGTATATGAAACTATTACAAAATTAGAGGGTAAAGAATATAAAAGCCTAACAAACATAGGCTATAATCCAACCTTTAATGAATATGAATTAAAAATAGAAAATCATATATTAGATTTTAATAAGGATATATACGGTAAAGATATTGAAATAAAATTTGTTGATTTCATAAGGGATGATATTAAGTTTAAAACAGTGGATGAATTAGTAAAACAAATAGAAAAAGATATGGAATACATTAAAAAACATCAATAATATTTACAATTTAATCAATATATGATAAGATTATCCTGGTGAATAAATACCTTTAGCTATGATTATCGATTCCTCGGCGATTTTCTTAGCTAATGGTGAAAATTATAATAAGAGGAGGTAATAAAATGACATTGACCAAGGAAGAAAAGGCTAAAATCATAGAAGAATACAGATTGCATGAAAACGATACTGGTTCACCTGAGGTGCAGATTGCAATCCTAACCCACAGAATCAACTCTTTGACAGAACATCTTAAGGTTCATAAAAAGGACCATCATTCTAGAAGGGGTCTGTTTAAGATGATAGGTCAAAGAAGGGGTTTATTAAAGTATTTACAGGAAACTGACATAGAAAGATATCGTGCTTTAATTGAAAAACTTGGTATTAGAGGCTAATAGGAGCGGGGATATCCCGCTCTATTGATTTATTTAAATGGAGACCTATTTATTAGTTTTTTAATCAACAATAGGTTATAATAATATTAAATATTAACAAAAGGAGGTAGGACATGGAAAGGCAGTTTCATTACAATTTAGCTGGTAGGGATCTTACCGTCACAATTGGCAAAGTTGCTGAGCAAGCTAATGGAGCGTGTTTAGTCCAATATGGTGATACAGTTGTATTAGTAACAGCAACAGCATCTAAAGAGCCAAGGGAAGGAATAGAATTTTTCCCACTAAGCGTAGATTTTGAAGAAAGGTTATATTCTGTGGGCAAAATACCAGGAGGATTTATTAAAAGGGAAGGAAAGCCTAGTGACAAGGCAATATTAACTGCTAGATTAATAGATAGACCTATAAGGCCCCTTTTCCCAGAAGGCTACAGAAATGATGTACAGGTTATTGCTACTGCATTATCCGTTGATCAGGACTGTACACCAGATATAGTTGGAATGATTGGGTCATCTATAGCTTTAACCATATCTGACATTCCCTTCAATGGACCAACAGGATCAGTACTGGTAGGTTATGTAGATGGGAAGTTTATTATAAATCCTACTGCTGAAGAAAGGGAAAAATCAGATATTCACTTAATAGTTTCAGGAACCAAGGATGCCATTATGATGGTAGAGGCTGGGGCCAACGAAGTACCAGAAGAAATAGTATTAGAAGGCATAATGGTTGCTCATGAAGAAATTAAAAAGCTTTGCAAATTCATTGAAAATATACAAGCAGAGGTAGGGAAGGAAAAACAAGAGTATGTAGTATTTAAACCTGATCCAGAAATAGAAAAAGAGGTAAAGGAATTTTCTACAGACAAGATAATCGCCGCTATTAGAACCATAGAAAAGCAGGAAAGAGAAGATAATATAGAAAAAGTTAGACAGGAAACTATAGAAAACTTTATTGAAAAATATCCTGAAAATGAAAAGGATATAAACGAGGTTCTGGATGACATAATAAAGGAAGAAGTTAGAAGATTAATATTAGAGGAAGGTATAAGGCCTGATGATAGAAAGATAGATGAGATACGGCCTATAAGCGTTGAGGTGGGAATTCTTCCAAGAACCCATGGTTCCGGTCTATTTAAAAGAGGACAGACTCAGGTATTGACTGTTGCTACCTTAGGGGCAGCTAGTGATGTACAGATTATAGATGGTCTAACAGAAGAGGATTCAAAGAGATATATGCATCACTATAATTTTCCACCCTATAGTGTAGGGGAGACTAGGGTGCTAAGAGGACCGGGCAGACGGGAAATTGGCCATGGTGCATTAGCTGAAAGGGCTTTAGAGCCAGTAATACCTTCTGAAGATGAGTTTCCTTATACAATAAGGTTAGTTTCTGAAGTGCTAAGCTCTAATGGTTCAACTTCTCAGGCTAGTGTTTGTGGAAGTTCCTTAGCTTTAATGGATGCAGGAGTACCGATTAAAGCACCAGTAGCAGGAATAGCCATGGGATTGATTAAATCCGAGGATAAGGTGGTTATATTATCTGATATTCAAGGTATAGAAGACCATCTAGGTGACATGGATTTTAAAGTAGCAGGAACTGCTAAGGGAATTACTGCAATGCAAATGGATATAAAAATATCAGGCATAGATAGACCTATATTGGAAGAAGCCTTAAAAAGGGCTAGAGAAGGTAGATTATATATTCTAGACAAGATGAATGAAGTTATTTCTAGTCCAAGAAAAGAGCTGTCACCATACGCTCCACGCATATTTACATTGAAAGTTCATCCAGACAAGATAAGAGAAATAATTGGGCCCGGTGGCAAGGTAATCAATAAGATAATAGACGAAACAGGAGTAAAAATAGATATAGATGACGACGGAAAAGTTTCTATTGCAGCAGATAATGTAGAAAATGGGGAAAGGGCTATAGAACTAATAAATAAGGCAATAAAGGATGTAGAGGTAGGGGAACTATATATAGGAAAGGTTAACAGGATTACATCCTTCGGAGCTTTTGTTGAGATCCTTAATGGTAAAGAAGGCTTGATCCATATTTCTAATATTGCCCATGAAAGGATAAATAGAGTTGAAGATGTCTTGTCTGTTGGTGATAAAGTATTGGTAAAGGTCATAGATATAGATAATCAAGGAAGGATAAACTTATCCAGGAAGGCAGCTTTGCCAAAAGAAAAAAAAGAGGATAAAAAAATTGATAAAAAATAAATGCATGAACCCACAATAGGTTCATGTTTTTAATTTATAAGGAAATTTTTTAATATATTTTGATATTCCTCTGAATATAAATAGTGATAGAAGTATATTTGGAGGGATATGTGTGAAAATATTCATTATTAATAAAAAAACTCTATATACATTGCTAATAATAATCTCTATAATATTAATTGTAGGCATTTTTATGGTATTCTATAATAGGGCGGAGGAAACTTTTAATATAGATATTTATTATAAAGGTAATGTTGATGAAAAAATCGTAGCAATTGCTTGTAATATAGACTGGGGTAATGAATATATAGAAAAAATGCTTAATATTCTGGCTGAAAAAGATATAAAGATAACTTGCTTTGTTACGGGAAGGTGGGCAGAAAAATATCCAGAATTATTAAAAACCATATATAAAGCAGGTCACCAAATAGGTAATCATGGTTATAATCACATAGACTATGACAAATTAGATTATGATAAAAATAGGCTAGAAATATTAAAAGCTCACAATGTAATAAAGGACATATTGGGAATTGAGCCTATATTCTTTTCACCCCCATCTGGAGCCTATAACGAAAATACTATTAAGGCTGCAAAAGATTTAAATTATGATATAATTATGTGGAGCATTGATACTATAGATTGGAGAGAGGATAGTAATAAGGAAAAAATAGTAAGCAGGGTGATAAATAATCTACACAATTCTGCAATTATTTTAATCCATCCTACACAAGAAACTGTCAAGGCTTTACCGGAAATAATTTCATATATACACGATAAAGGATATGAAATTGGTACAATAAGTGATGTAGTAAAATAATACTAATGATTATAGGAGGACAAGATGTATATAAAGGAAGAGTTAAAGAATGGTATCAGGGTTGTTATGGAAAGAATTCCATATGTCAACTCTGTATCAATTGGTGTTTTCATTAATAATGGGTCCTCGAAAGAGGACAAGCATTTAAATGGTGTTTCCCATTTTATTGAACATATGCTTTTTAAGGGAACTAAAAATAGAACAGCAAAGGAGATTGCTGAATCAATAGATAATATTGGCGGTCAAATGAATGCCTTTACTGGAACAGAGTATACTTGCTTTTATATAAAGGTACTGGACAACCATTTGCCTATTGCCATAGAAACCTTAGGGGATATGATTTTCAATGCAAGGTTTGACGAAGAGGATATCCAAAGGGAAAAAGGTGTAATATTTGAGGAGATAAAAATGTATCTAGATTCTCCAGAAGATCTGGTATATGATCTTTTAAATGAGATGATGTTTGAAGATACACCATTAGCTTTGCCAATATTAGGGTCTTATGAATCAGTTAAAAGTTTGAATAGGGAAACTATATTGGAGTATTTTAACAAACATTATATACCAGAAAATATGGTAATCTCTATTGTGGGTAATTTTGATGTGGAAGATACTATAAGTTTGTTAACCCAATACTTTGAAAAAGACAAAATAAATAAGAATGATATTGGTTTTGTAGACAACAACCTACCCATATTTAGACAAAAATTATCTTTTAGACAAAAAGATACTGAGCAGTTGAATTTTTGTTTAGGGATGGAGGGAATTAAAAGGGGAGCAGAAGACCTCTATCCATTACTAGTTATGAACAACATATTTGGGGGAAGTATGAGTTCAAGATTATTCCAAAGAATCAGGGAAGAAAAGGGGCTAGTATATTCTGTTTACTCCCATCCAACATCTTTTAAAAACACAGGTACATTTACCATATATGCTGGCTTAGGATTTGGTCAAATAATAAATGTAGCGAGTTTAATTAATGAGATTATAAAGGACTTAAAGGCCAATTTAATAAGCAAGGAAGAATTGAGAAAATCAAAAGAACAACTAAAAGGGAATTATATATTAGGAATGGAAAGTATGTTTAGTAGAATGATGGACATAGGTAAATCTGAACTATTATTAGGTAGAATTATACCCCCTGAAGAAGTACTGAATAAGATAGAAAAGGTCCAAATGGAAGATATAGAAAGGGTAATATTAAAAGTATTTGATAATCATAAATATAACATTGCATATATTGGAAATATCCCTGATAATGAAAAAACAGATGAGAAATTAAAAGAAATATTCTTCAGTTGAGGTGAGAGTATGAAAATAAAAGTAGTAAATAAAAGCCCTTTTCCCCTTCCTTCTTATAAAACACCTGGTTCTTCAGGAATGGATTTATATGCAAATATAGAGAATTCTATACTGCTTAAACCTCTAGAAAGGGTATTGATACCCACAGGACTATATATATCCATTCCTGAAGGGTATGAAGCTCAAATAAGGGCTAGAAGCGGGTTAGCTTTAAAGCATGGGATCACATTAGCTAACGGAATTGGTACCATAGATAGTGATTATAGGGGAGAAATTGGGGTTATATTAGTAAATTTAGGCCAGGAAGAGTATGTAATTAATAGGGGAGACAGAATAGCTCAGCTAGTATTTGTTAAATATGAGCGGGTTGAATTGGAGGAAGTTGATACTTTAGATAATACAAGTAGGGGGGCTGGTGGTTTTGGCCATACAGGATATAAGTAGGGGAAAGTTTTATCATATTTAACCTTATCATAAATGATAACTTCATATTAAAACATCTCTATCATAAAATATTATTAAAAGACCCCAAACAAAGGAGATGATAAAATGTTTCTAAGCGAATTAGCTGGTAAAGAGATTGTAAACTTAAACAATGGTGAAAGATTGGGTATAATTGCAGATTCAGATATAATTGTAGATGAAAAAACTGGCAAAATAATCACTCTATTGGTGCCAGAAAAAAAGTTTCACTTTAAACTTTTTGGTATTAGCGAAGGTATAGAAATTCCTTGGCACACCATTAGAAAAATTGGAAATGACATGATAATAGTAGAAATATAATAGGGATAAATGATATCATTGTTCTTAGATAAAATCCTTGAGGTGATGCACTAAATGAAAACAATAGTTCAAAAATTTGGAGGAACATCTGTATCCTCTAAAGAAGGAAGAAACAGAGTAACTAATAAAATTATAGAAAAATACGATGAAGGTTATAAAATTGTGGTGGTAGTATCTGCAATGGGGAGAAAGGGAGATCCCTATGCCACAGATACCTTGATAAATATGGTAAACCCTGGCAAATTACCAGGTAAAGAGATGGATCTTTTACTATCTTGTGGTGAGATAATTTCAGCTGTAGTATTAGCAAGTCACCTTTGTGAAAAAGGTTATAAGGTAGCTGTGCTTAGTGGTGCCCAAGCTGGAATTATTACTGATAACAATTTTGGAAATGCTGAAATTATAGAAATTAATCCAACCAATGTAATAAATCTTCTTAATGAAGATAAAATAGTAATAGTAGCTGGTTTTCAAGGTGCTAATAAAGAGGGAGAAATAACTACCCTGGGCCGTGGTGGTAGTGATATATCTGCTGTAGCTATAGCTAGTGCAATAAAATGCAATTATGTGGAAATATATACAGATGTTGATGGAATAATGACAGCAGATCCCAACATTGTACCTAATGCTAGGGTATTAAAAAGAATGTGCTATTCTGAAGTGTATCAATTAGCAGAAGATGGGGCTAAAGTTATACATCCAAGGGCAGTAGAATTGGCACAGCAATATAATATACCTTTAATTATAAAAAACACCTATAGTGACAGTGAAGGGACCTCTATTGAAGAAACAAACGGCAACTTTATTAATAATAGAAGGGAATTGTTTAACGATAAAATAATTACAGCAATTACCTATATGAAGGATAGAATTCAAGTAAAAGTTAATACAGATGATGAGGAGAAAATAGATAAATTGATGAATGAATTGACATTAAATAAAATAAGTCTAGACCTTATTAACTTTTTTGTAGAACAAAAAATATTTACAATTGACAAGGAGGATAAGGACAAACTTGTTACCATATTGGATCAAGGTAAGTTCGATTATGAAATAGTTGAAAACTGTTGTAAAATTAGTGCAATCGGCTATAAGATGAGAGGGGTTCCTGGAGTAATGGCAAGAATAGTAAAAGCATTGTCAAAAGAAGGGATACAGATACTGCAGACTTCCGACTCCCACAATACTATTTGGTGTTTAATCAAAGAACCTGATCTAGATAAGGCTCTAAAAGCCCTACACAGTGAATTCAAACTTGATGAATAAAATGCTAGTCTAATTTGAAAGGCTTTCTATATGTTTTAATAGAAGCCTTTTTATTTTTATCCTTAAAATCTTAAGCATATTATTGGCTTAATAGTAAAAACTATAGTATGGATACTAAAATAATGGAGGTAATAAAGTGAATATAAGCAATGATCAAAACAATAAGGAACAAGTTATGGAAAGCGTAAAAAAATTAGGGATGCCTAATACACCAAGTTTTGAAAACAATATTCAATTTCTAACTATTATTGGGGAAATAGAAGGGCATAATTCATCCTCTTCTGACAAAAAAACTACAAAATATGAACACATAATTCCTATGTTGATAGCAGCTGTACAGGATCCCAAAATTGAAGGAATTTTTATTATCCTAAATACAGTGGGGGGAGATGTGGAAGCAGGATTAGCTTTGGCTGAAATGATATATAGTATAGATAAACCAAAGGTGTCTCTAGTATTGGGGGGAGGCCATAGTATAGGTGTACCGTTAGCTACTGCTTCTGACTACTCTTTTATAGTCCCTACAGCTACTATGACTATCCATCCAATAAGGACTACAGGCTTAGTGATTGGGGTGCCACAGACCTTTAGATACTTTGAAAAAATGCAACATAGGATAATAGATTTCATACTGAGGACATCTAATATAAAAATGGAAACCCTTAAGGATCTAATGTATGCTACAGATGAACTAGCCAATGATGTTGGAACTATACTAATAGGCAAAGAAGCTGTGGATTATGGACTTATTGATGATGTAGGTGGATTTAGTCAGGCTTTGAAAAAGCTTAAAGAATTGATTGATAGGAAAAAGTCATAGTATATAGGTTTAAATTATGCTATAATAACATGTAAATATGTATAAATAAGTAGGTGTAATTAATTTACAAATTTAAACTGTCATTCCATAAAAGTGATGATATAATAAGAATAGTATTGAAATATATTTGGACTACTTTAGTTTATTCAAGAGGTGATCTTCTTGAGCAAGAAAAAAACAAAAGAATATAATAGGGATATATTAGGTGTAATGATTATTTCTTTCGGTATTCTATCCAGCATAAGTTTATTTAGTAACAAGACGGGAATAGTTGGAAGTTTTTTGAGAAGCATCTATTTTACACTGATGGGATTTGGTGGCTATGTTTTTCCCTTAATAATTATAGCCATAGGATCATTGTTAATAATTAATAAAATAAATATAAAAAAAGATATAAAATCCATATACCTACTAGTTTTGTTTTTTTGTTTTTTGACCCTCTTAGATGTAAAAAATCAAAATGGATATAGCCTTTCTATGAAAATCGCCCAATCCTTAAAATTGAGTAAAGAAGGATTAGGAGGCGGTTTTATTGGAGCAGTTTTTGGATTTATATTTTACAAATTATTTGGCCCAGTGGGCACTTATATAATAATATCTTTTATCACTTTAATATTCATATTGCTTTTTACTGAAGTAAAAATCAAAGATTTATATATGAAAATTAAATTAAAAAATAAAATAAAAGCCAATAAAGAAAATAATAAAAAATCAAACATCATTGAAAATAAGCCATTAGACAAATTAAATTATGATAAAAATAAAGAAATAATAATTCACGATTACACAAAAAACAAAAAGGAAGAGAAAGAGGATATTTCAATTAATAACGAAAATTTATCTATAAGTAAAAATAAAATTGCCAACTATAAGCTTCCATCTTTAGATTTACTACATGATATTGAAATAAAACAAGATGTAAGCAATAGGAATAAGAGGGAGATTTTACATAACGCAAAAAAAATCGAGGAAACCATGAAGAATTTTGGGATCCATGCTTCAATTATTCAAATTAATAGAGGGCCAACTATAACATGTTATGAATTACAGCTGGCACCAGGAATTAAAGTAAGTAGAATTGTTAATTTAGCTGATGATTTATCCTTAAGTTTAGCAACCTCGGATATTAGGATTGAGGCTCCTATACCTGGGAAGGCAGCTGTAGGTATAGAAGTTCCTAATAAGGTGAAAGACAATGTCAGCTTAAAAGAAATTTTACAATCCCAAGAATATGCTTCTTTAGACAGTAATTTGCCTTTAGCTTTAGGTAAAAATATATCTGGTAAACCAATAGTATCAACTATTGATAAAATGCCTCATTTATTAATAGCTGGAGCAACTGGCTCAGGAAAAAGTGTTTGCATTAACACTATTATTATGAGCCTATTATTCAGGGCCCATCCAGAGGAGGTAAAGCTACTGCTAATTGACCCCAAGGTAGTGGAATTAAGTATATATAATGGTATTCCACATTTACTAATACCTGTAGTTACTGAGCCTAAAAAGGCTGCATCTGCTTTAAGCTGGGCTGTGGAAGAAATGGAAAGACGCTATAAATTATTTGCTAAAAATAATGTTAGAGATATATGGGCCTACAATTCTAAACTAGTCAGTAAAGATGAACAAAAACTACCCAATATTGTTATAATAATAGACGAATTAGCCGATTTAATGATGGTAGCTGCTCAAGAAATTGAGGACTATATTTGTAGGCTAGCCCAAATGGCTAGGGCGGCAGGTATGTATTTAATAATTGCTACCCAAAGACCTTCTGTTGATGTTATAACGGGTACTATTAAGGCTAATATACCTTCAAGGATATCCTTTGCAGTGTCATCTCAAATTGACTCTAGAACTATATTAGACATGGCAGGGGCTGAAAAACTATTAGGAAGAGGAGATATGCTTTTTTATCCTGCTGATTATCCTAAACCTATACGCATCCAAGGAGCCTATATTAGCGACCAGGAAGTGGAAAAGGTTGTAAATTATCTAAAAACTCAGAATGTAGCTGAATATGATGACGGTGTAATGGAAAGTATTGAAAATAAAACAGAACTATCTAATATAACTGGAGATGTTGATGATCTGCTAATGGAGGCAATTAATTTAGTGGTGGAAGAAGGACAAGCTTCAATATCCTTATTGCAAAGAAAATTAAGGATAGGATATGCAAGAGCTGCAAGGATAATCGATCAAATGGAAGAAAGAGGCATAATAGGCGGCTATGAGGGCAGTAAGCCTAGAAAAGTATTAATATCTAAAGAGGATATAGATTCTATATTGGAGGAGCGAAAGTAGATGGATACAATGAATACAACAATAGTAACATTAGGTTGCTCAAAAAACGAAATAGATTCTGAATTAATGATGGGTATATTAAAGAATAACAATTATAAATTCGTAAGCTCATTAGAGGATGCAGATATTATTATAATAAATACCTGTGGCTTTATAGAAGATGCAAAAAAGGAATCTATTGAAACTATTTGGAAGATTACAAGATATAAAAGAGAGGGAAATTGTAAATATATAATATTAGCTGGCTGTTTGGCTGAAAGATACCCAAAGGAACTATTAGAAGAAATAGATGAAATAGATGGCATAATAGGTACAGGCAACATAAAGGATATTGTCCAGTTAATAGAAGAACTGAAAAATGGGAAAAACAAAATCATAAGAACCAAAAATATTAATGAAGACTATATAGAAAGGATTAAAAGGATTAGTTTTAGACCTACTGAATATGTTAAAATATCTGAAGGATGTAATAATTTTTGCACCTATTGTATTATACCAAAATTAAGAGGTAAACATAGAAGTAGAAAAATGGAGGATATAATAGAGGAAGTAGAGTTCCTTACCGATAATGGAGTTAAGGAAATAATTCTTATTGGTCAAAATATTACAGATTATGGGATAGATTTATATGGTGATTATAAACTATATGAACTATTAGATCATTTAAATAAAATTGAAAAAGTAAAATGGATTAGATTATTGTATTTATATCCAGACAATATTTCAGAAAGGCTGATATCATCAATCAAAAACAACCAAAAAGTTTTAAAATATTTAGATATACCACTACAACATATTAATAATGAAATTTTAAAGCGAATGAATAGGAAGACTACCAAAGAGGATATAGTAGAATTAATATCCAAATTAAGAAGAGAAATTCCAGAAGTAGTAATCAGAACAACATTTATAGTAGGATTCCCCGGTGAAAGTGAAGAAATTTTCAATGAACTATATAGCTTTATTGAGGAGATTCAATTTGATAGGCTTGGAGTTTTTACTTATTCTAGGGAAGAAGGAACTCCGGCTTATAGTTTTGATAACCAGGTACCCGAAAAGGTAAAAACAGATAGAAAAGACAAAATTATGGAATTGCAGCGTGAAATCTCTTATTCTCTAAACAGTAAAAAATTAGGGAATATTTATGAAGTCTTAATAGAAGAGCAAGGGGATGAAAATCTATATGTAGGTAGATCCTATATGGACAGTCCTGAAATAGATGGTATTATTTATGTCAGTTCAGATAAAAAGCTTGAAATTGGTCAGTTTATTAAAGTTAAGATAACAGATTATTTAGAGTATGATTTGATAGGGGAGATAGTAGATGAATTTGGCAAATAAAATAACTTTATTACGTGTATTGATGATTCCTATTTTTATGATTGTATTATTATCTGGATTTAATTACAGTTCTTACATTGCTGCATTAATTTTTGCCATAGCTTCTGCAACAGATGGATTAGATGGCTATATTGCAAGAAGTAGAAATCAAATAACCACCTTTGGTAAATTTATTGACCCATTAGCAGATAAGCTTTTGGTTTCTACAGCTCTAATATCACTAGTGCAACTTGGCAAAGTACCTGCATGGATTGTTGTAATAATAATAGCTAGGGAATTTACTATTACAGGCTTTAGAATTATTGCTGCATCTGAAGGGATAACAATTGCAGCTAGTTCCTTAGGTAAAATTAAAACTAGTACCCAATTAATAGCCATAATTGCCTTATTAATAAACAACTATCCTTTTAAACTGATACAATTTCCTTTTGATATTATAATGTTATATATATCCCTATTTTTCACCATATTATCAGGAGCAGACTATCTATACAAAAATAGGCATGTTCTAAAAACTGGGCATAAGTAATAGGAGTGATATAGTGAGGGCTGAAATTATTTCAGTGGGAACAGAAATAATTTTAGGATATACATTGAATACCAATACTTACTATCTTTCTAATAAATTATCGGAAATTGGCATTGAAGTACTTTACCATAGCTCAGTAAAAGATGATCCATATTTATTGGAGGAAGCAGTAAAAATTGGGTTAAAGAGGGCGGATATATTGATATTTACAGGAGGTTTAGGCCCTACTGCAGATGATATTACTAAAGAAGTTGTTAGTAAAACTTTAGGCCTTAATCTTAGGATAGATAGGAATATGAAAAATTTAATTAAAGAATATTTTAATAGAACTAATAGGTCCATGCCAGAGAACAATATTAAACAAGCCTATTTGCCAGAAGGTAGCAACATTTTACCCAATGAAATAGGTACAGCTCCTGGAATCTACATAAAATATAAGGATAAAAAAATAGTATTACTACCAGGGCCACCAAAGGAAATGAAATTGATGTTTGAAAAATATGTCATACCCCTAATAAAGCAAGATTTTGTTATTAAAACGGCTGTTATAAAAACCATAGGTATTGGAGAGTCAAAACTAGAAACCTTACTAAGAGATATTATTGAAAAACAACAAAACCCAACTATTGCTACCTATGCTAAAGAAGGACAGGTGGATATAAGAATTATAGCTAAAGGCAATAATGAAGAGAAGGTTAATACATTATTAGAAGAAATAATCAAAAAAATAGATAGTAGGATATCAGAATATATTTATAGTTATGAAGATAAGACCATTGAAGAGGTGGTTTTTGAAAAGTTAAAGGAAAAAATATGAAAATAGCCTTCTGTGAATCATGTACAGGCGGCCTTATATCTAATAGGTTCACTCAAATCCCTGGAGTATCCCAGGTTTTTGACAGAGGTATAATAACCTATAGCAATAGGTCTAAAATTGAAGAATTAGGGGTTAAAGAGGATACATTAAGTAAATATGGAGCGGTAAGTGAACAAGTAGCATTGGAAATGGCTGTAGGACTCCTTAATAAGACTAAAGTCGATATAGCCTTATCTACTACTGGCATTGCAGGACCTACAGGGGGAAGTAAATCTAAACCGGTAGGCCTAGTTTATATTGGAATCGCAACTAGGGATAATGCTTATGTAGTTAAATCTACCTTTAGTGGTGATAGGAATACTATCCAGAATAGGGCAACGATTAAAGCCTTTAATGAGATAAGAAAAATTTTGTAATTAATCATCAATTATTAATTAAAGTATTTGACTAATAAAGGAAACTATTATAAAATTGTAATAGAACTTACGTTCCAAAATGTGAAGGGTGGTGAATCCAGTTTAACTGGGAATAATAATGGTTAATAATGAAAAATTAAAGGCTTTAGATATGGCTATAAGCCAAATAGAAAAACAGTTTGGAAAAGGTTCCATAATGAGATTGGGGGACAAAGATGTAATAAAAATAGAAGTTATACCAACAGGATGTCTAGACTTAGATATTGCATTAGGCATTGGAGGAATCCCCAAAGGCAGAATAATAGAAATATTCGGGCCTGAATCTTCTGGGAAAACAACGGTAGCCTTACATGTTATTGCAGAAGCACAAAAAAGAGGGGGCATAGCTGCTTTTGTTGACGCAGAACATGCCCTAGATCCAAATTACGCTAAAAATTTAGGTGTAGATGTAGATAACTTAATAGTATCCCAGCCTGATACAGGTGAACAGGGATTAGAAATAGCTGAGGCTTTAGTAAGAAGCGGTGCCATAGACGTTGTGGTAGTAGATTCAGTAGCAGCCCTTGTACCTAAAGCTGAGATAGAAGGAGAAATGGGCGATAGCCATGTGGGGCTACAGGCTAGATTAATGTCTCAAGCCCTAAGAAAGTTAGCAGGAGTAACAAACAAATCTAAAACTACTGTAATTTTTATAAACCAATTAAGAGAAAAGATTGGAGTTATGTTTGGTAATCCTGAAACTACAACTGGTGGAAGAGCTCTTAAGTTTTACTCTAGTATCCGGTTAGATGTCAGAAGGGTTGATTCTATTAAGCAAGGCGACGAAGTTATAGGTAATAGAACCAGGGTGAAAGTTGTAAAAAATAAATTAGCTCCTCCCTTTAAACAAGCGGAATTTGATATAATGTATGGCCAAGGTATATCAAAAGAAGGAAGCATTCTAGACGCTGGAGTTACAGCAGAAATAATTAATAAATCAGGTTCTTGGTATAGCTATGGAGATCATAGACTTGGCCAAGGTAGAGAAAATGCCAAAGATTTCTTAAGGGGCAATCCTGATATAACATCGGAGATAGAGAGAAAAATAAGGGAAAGATTTGGTTTAATATCGGAAGCTGAGGAGCCCACCAATAAAAAAGATAAAAAATAAATATAGTAAAACTAAATAAGCCTCCTATATAGTCTATATAGGAGGCTTATTTGTAAGGAGTGTTATTAATTGAGGTTGCTTTTTTTAACTGATACCCATATAAGGGGAACTACTCCAAAAAACAGAAAGGATAATATCACTGAAACACTAGAAAAAAAGTTTCAAGAGGTAGGAAAAATAGTAAAAGACTATAAAGTTGATTATGTTCTCCATGGTGGCGATTTGTTTGATAGGCCAGATATATCCGTATCTATTGTTGGCAATTTTGCTTCTATATTAAATGAGATTAAAGTTCCCATATATATAATATGTGGTAATCATGATATATACGGTCACAACCCAAATACCATAAATAGAACCATGTTAGGGTTATTAAATACCTTAAATATTGTAAAAGTAATAGAAGAAAACGACATTATATATCTATATAAAAATGGAATCAAAGTTCAATTAACAGGCCAACCCTATATATATAATATAGATAACCAATCAAACAAATCTAAGTATATTGTAGAATCCATTGGGGAGGATGTGGATTATGCAATTCATATGGTTCATGGAATGTTATTAAATAAGCCATTTATTAAAGGGATCCCCTATACTCTAATAGATGATATTAAGGAAACTAAGGCAGATATAACCCTTTCCGGACATTACCATTCAGGTTTTGGTGTAATTGAATACAATAACAAATATTTTGTAAATCCTGGCAGTCTGATAAGAATTACAAACAGCTTAGCTGAAATTGATAGAATGCCAAAGGTGGCTTTAATAGAACTTGGTGAAAGCATCAATATAGAACTTATTCAGTTAAAAACATCATCTCCCGGGAAAGAGGTCTTAGATAGGCAGGAAATAGAAAATCATATTTTTAAAAGTGAAAGGTTTTTTGAATTTAAGCAATCCATAGATGCAGCTGTAAACTTTGAAAAATTAGAAATAAATGAGATCCTAATGGAAGTTTCTAATACAGAAGGAGTATCTAATGAGATCAAAGAAGAAGCTCTCAGGCGCATAGCCTTATCGCAGATGAAGGAATTAGGAGATGAATAGCCATGAAATATATTAAAAAAGTCATTTTAGAAAATTTCCAATCCCATAAATATACGGAAATCGAGTTGGATCAGTACTTAAATGTAATTATTGGCCCTTCTGACCAAGGAAAAAGTGCCATAATAAGGGCTATAAAGTGGGCTATATATAATGAACCTTCTGGAGACTTTTTCATTAGAGAGGGAGAAAAGGAATGTAGCGTAACCGTGGTATTTAACGATTCTACGAAGATTAAAAGGTATAGAAGTAAAAGTAAAAATGTCTATTATATTTATGATAGAGAGGGTAATGAAACAGTTTTTGAAGGTTTTGGCACTAAGGTTCCCCTAGAAATTTCAAAAAAAACCTCTATGCGAAAGATAATGCTGGATGGGGATCAATCTAAACCAATAAATATTGGAGAACAATTAGAAAGCCCCTTTCTACTTTCTGAAAAAAATGCCACTAAAGCCAATGCAATTGGAAGATTGGTAGGGGTTCATATTATAGACGATGCGTTAAAAGATGTTTTAAAGGATATTAGGAACTTAAATATTGATATTAAAAAACAAGAAGAAATATTGGAAAATCTAAAGAATAGCTTGGCTAAATATGACTATCTGGACGATCTTTCTGAGAGGGTCAAACAAGCAAATGACATAATTAACACCATCAAAGAAAAGCAATTAAGGTTAAATAAGCTAAAGGAACTATCAAAAAGACTAAATAGAATTGATAAGGAAAATGTAGTCTTAAAGGACTATTTAAATAGACTCAAAAATATAGATAGGGTTATTGATATTGAAAGGGAATTAAGTAATAAAATAGGTAGTTATAATTACATTCGGGGTAAATATAATAAACTGGAAGATGTAAAAAACCAAATTAAATATAATAATAGATTACTTGCTTCCCTTAAAAATATAAATAAAATCGAAAAAATTGTTAAACTTATAGATATCCATTATAATAAACTTAACAGATTGATTAATATAAATACAAAGAAAAAATATGTCAAGGATAACATAATTAAAAATCAAGAATTGTTAAAAGCATTACAGGATACAGAAAAATTGGAACATATCAATAAGACCATCAAAGAAAAATATGGAAATTTAGTAAAATTACTAAATGTAAAAAACAAATACGATAATATTAATAAAAGTATCTCTTTAGGCCAAATTTATATTGAAAAATTAAAAGATATAGATTCCATATATAATATAAAAG
Source organism: Tissierellia bacterium (assembly GCA_012728725.1). Classification (GTDB taxonomy): domain Bacteria; phylum Bacillota; class Clostridia; order Tissierellales; family Tepidimicrobiaceae; genus JAAYEM01. The sequence continues at coordinate 91,079 of JAAYEM010000029.1, forward strand.
ACATATTAGAAATAAAGATTAATAGGTTGGAAACTCTACTAAAATGCAAAAAAGAATACCATATTTTAATTACTAAAAGGTCAGATACCATAAAAGCTTTAACCAGTAGGGAAGTTGAAATAAATAGCTATTTAATACAGTATAAGCAAATTTTATCAAAACTGAAAATATGTCCTCTATGCTTTAGTACTATTGATCAATCTAAAATAGATGAAATAGTGGCCAATTATAAATAAGGAGGCAGCCAATATATGGATTATGAAAAAAAACTCAATGAACTAAAAGATAGTTTAGAAAAGGCTAAAAGTTTAAAATATAGAGCAGAAGCAAGGCTAGAACAACTCAATAATCAACAACAGGAAATAATCAAAGAATTAAAGGATTTAGGTGTAAATCCAGAGGATCTAGATGAAGAAATCGATAAATTAACAAAAGAAATAAACGATTTGTTTAAAGAAGCCAGTAGATTGTTACCAAAAGATATATTAGAAAAGAAGTGATATTATGATACATGATTATGAAGAATTAGAAAAACATATATCAAAAGTATCCCACTTTATATCTAAAGAGCAGGGAAAAAGAGAAAAGATATTGGAACAGATAGGAGAAATAGAAAAGTCAATAATAGATATACAGAATAAAATTGATTTATTAGAAAAAGTGAGTATTCTTTTACAAAAAACTTCTGAATATGCAAGAAATCAAGCCAAAGTACAAATTGAATCCTTAGTTACCAACTGTTTGCAATACATTTTTGAAAATAACATAGAATTTGAAATAGAAATTGAAGAACTTTATGGAAAACCAAACGCTGAATTTTATGTCACCACTAAAGTAGATGATACAATAATTAAGACTAAACCTGAGCAATCTAGAGGTGGAGGAGTCGTTGATATAATTTCATTAGCTTTGCGTATAGCATTTCTTCAGGTTCATAAACCCAAAATAGAAGGTCCCCTTATATTAGATGAACCAGCAAAACATGTAAGTGAAGATTATATTTTTAATGTAGCCGATTTTTTAAAAAGAACCTCAGAAATGTTTGAAAGACAAATAATTATGGTAACCCATAATAATCATCTAGCTTCTATTGGTACAAATGCTTATAGAGTTACCATGAAGGGTACTGAAAGTCATGTTGAAAAGATAACTCCCGATTAATCTTCTTGACATATTTATCGAAAAGTAATAAAATGAAATCGTACCGAGTTATGTAAAGCTATACGCGTAGACTCTATAAGCCGAGGCTACTCTCGGTTTATATTTTTACCTACCGCTCTGATGAATTGAAGACGAAGCATGGAACTTGAAAACTTAATAGAATAGGAGGTGCATCGTTATTGACCTTATAATTAATATTTTAATTGCCATTATAGGGATTATGGTTGGTTTTTATATAAGAAAAACCATTGGAGAAAGGAAAATAGGAAATGCAGAAGAATTAGCTAAAAAAATTATTGAAGATGCTAATAGGGATGCTGAAACTTACAAAAAAGAACTTCTATTAGAAGCAAAGGAAGAGATTCATAGAATCCGTACTGAAAATGAAAGGGAAAACAGAGAAAGAAGGAATGAGATTCAAAAGCTTGAAAGGCGTTTATTAAATAAAGAGGAATTTATTGATAGAAAGACTGAATCCTTAGAGCGTAAGGAAGAAGCTCTAAATAGAAAGGCAAAAGAATTAGAGCAAAAAGAAATCCTTATCGATGAATTATATAATAAACAAGTTGAAGAATTAGAAAGACTTTCAGGCTTATCCTCTGAAGAAGCAAAAGAATTGCTATTAAATGACATTAAAAAAGAGATAGCATATGAATCGGCTATGTATATTAAGGAAGCTGAATACAAAGCTAAAGAAGAATCAGAAAAGAAAGCAAGGGAAATAATAGCTTGTGCAATTCAAAAATGTGCTGCAGATTATGTTTCTGAATCTACAGTAACTGTCGTATCTCTACCAAATGATGAAATGAAAGGTAGAATAATAGGTAGGGAAGGAAGAAATATCAGAACATTAGAAACATTAACAGGTGTAGATCTAATAATTGATGATACACCAGAGGCTGTAGTGTTATCGGGCTTTGATCCTATTCGAAGGGAAATTGCTAGAATAGCCCTAGAAAAATTAATAGTAGATGGTAGAATTCATCCAGCAAGAATTGAAGAAATGGTTGAAAAAGCGAAGAAAGAAGTAGATAATATAATTAGAGAAGAAGGAGAACAGGCAGCTTTTGAAATCGGAATCCATGGTCTTCATCCAGAATTGATAAAACTTCTGGGAAGATTGAAATATAGAACGAGTTATGGGCAAAATGTGCTCAGACATTCTATTGAAGTTGCTCATATTGCTGGAGCTATGGCAGCTGAGTTAGGTGCCGATATTAAGGTGGCTAAAAGGGCTGGTTTGCTTCATGATATAGGAAAAGCAGTAGATCATGAAATAGAAGGTCCACACGTAGATATTGGTGTAGATTTAGCTAGAAAATACAGAGAATCCAAGGAGGTTGTTCACTGTATTGCAGCCCATCATGGGGATATTGAACCTAAGACAGTGGAAGCCGTGCTAGTACAAGCTGCTGATGCTATATCGGCGGCAAGACCAGGGGCAAGAAGGGAAACCCTAGAAGCTTATATTAAGAGGTTAGAGAAGTTAGAGGAAATTGCAAATTCTTTTGATGGAATAGAGAAATCATATGCCATACAAGCAGGAAGAGAATTGAGAATAATGGTAAAGCCTGAAGATATAAGTGATGATGAGATTATATTAACTGCACGGGAAATTGCCAAAAAGATAGAATCTGAATTAGACTACCCTGGGCAAATTAAAGTAAATGTAATAAGAGAAACAAGGGCCATTGAGTATGCAAAATAAAATTCTTAACACTATTTGTACTGTATATTAAATTAAAATTCAAAATTTTATTAAATTCTTTAAAATAAAGAAGGATTTTAATAATATCTGTAGAATTAGTAATATACTATAAAATTTATAAAATTTAATAATTATTAATAGTGTAAAGGGGGATGTTTTAATGGATGTATTAAAGGTGTCAGCAAAATCAAGTCCAAATTCTGTAGCAGGAGCACTAGCTGGAGTATTGAGGGAGAAAGGCAACGCAGAAATTCAAGCTATTGGTGCCGGTGCTTTAAACCAGGCAGTTAAGGCAGTAGCTATAGCACGAGGGTTTGTAGCTCCTAGTGGAATTGATCTAATTTGCATACCCGCATTCACCGACATTGAAATTGACGGTGAAGAAAGAACGGCTATAAAACTAATTGTTGAGCCAAGGTAGTCTTACAGTATAAGTTAAAAAAAACCTACTAATTTTTAGTAGGTTTTTTTTTGGGGCTCTTTGTCAATAGTTGGGGTGGGATTTTCTTAAATCCCGCTCCATTACTATTTTTAAGCCTATTTTTGTGTTATGAATGAGATGGATAGAGATATACGTGTTTTTGGGTGCACTTAATAAACCTAGCTAAAATGTAGGCTTCTTACAGG
>JAAYEM010000030.1 GCA_012728725.1 Tissierellia bacterium
CAAGGGTAGAACCATTAGCGAATCTAACATAACGATTTTCTTCCTTTGGTGTTCGTATGGCTAGAAGTTTTTTCTCCACAAAATAGACAAAATTAGCTGCCTTACCTATAACTTGAGCATCGGTAGTTTCAAAAGATTTTAAGGTATCAGATATATATTTAGGACCATAATAGTCATCATCATCAAATTTTGCAATTGTATCATATTTAGCTTGCTCAACAGCAAAATTAAGGCATTTGCCTAGAGAAAATTTTTCGCTTAATTTAAAAATTCTTACATTTTCATATTGTTTAGTCTCTTGTATCCATTGACTTAAATCTATTTTATCATTATTAATAACTACAATTAGTTCCTTTTTTTCATAGTTTTGTCTAGCGAAATTATCTATTATATTATTGAGAGTATTAGGCTTGTTAGTACAAGTAATTATAGAGACACCATTAGGCAACTTATTTTTATTGGCTTCAATTTTTCTTTTTATGAAATCATAAATATATTTATAATAAACACTTTTCATTAAACCTACCTCCAAAAATATCTTCATAGGATCTATTTACATTTTTCTAGTTTATTATATGAGTTTCAAGAAAATGTGTAACCAACATACCTAATAAAGAATATATTTATCTTATAGAAGGAGGTATAGTTATGGGGCTTAATTATAAATATTACATTTGTGTATTTAAAGGAAAAAATATGGCAATATATACATTTTCTATTCTAGAAAAATTAGGATATAAAAACATCCAGCTTGTTTCCACTCCCTGTCAAATAAAAGCTGGATGTAGTTATTCTATTAAATTTAATAATATGGAATATCTAAATATTATAAAAAAATATTCAGAAAAAATAGGGGCTAAAATAGAAGATGTTTACTTAGTTGAAAGAAAAAATGGAAAAAGGACTATTAGGAAAATAATCACTTAAAAAATTTATCAAAAATTGAATTCTTCTTTGTTTCCAATATTTCTAATATATAACTAATTTTTTTCTCTATCTTATTTTGAGAAGCTAGGGTTTGATTTAGAGTGTTTTTTATTTCATCGTGTGATTCAGCTAATTGTGCTATTTTTATACTTATTTCTTCTATATCTTGTAGAATTCTAGATTGCTCTAATTCATCTTCAATATCAAAAAAAGGCTTATTAGCTGCTGTAGAACTTGAGGAATTAAAGTTATCTAAAAAATAGAATTCTAAACCTTTATCCATAGAATAGTAGGTATCATTAATTTTAATAATATTGGTTTCAAATATTGAATTAGAAATTCTGATAAGGTTAATATTAGATGAACCAATATTGGAAATTTCACCTTTAGACCAAGTATCCCCTCTATCTAATGAATATAAATAACCGATGCCATCAATTATTGAGTATATAATTTTTAGTGTATCTTTTTCTTCTAGCATTATAGGCATATTATTACACTTTTCTATATATGGAATTTTTATATGCTTCCATATATATTTTTGCATTCTACTTGAATCCACCTTACTATATTTTAATACGTAATTATTATTTATTTCTTCTAACCATAGTCCATGCAAATTATTTTTTGTATCTACAAATATATATGGATATAGTTTATTAGTATTTGAAGTAGTCAATTTTTGAGGGGTAGTATTCCATTTGTCTGAATAGGGATTATAAAAGGTATGATAAATTTGAGAGATATCCCCTTCCAGGGAGCGATATAACAAATGGATGGTGCCAAAGGAGTCTAAATCAATAGTGAATGGATTAGATACCCTATCCGAAACAAATTTTGTTATATTGTGCTGTTTCCAGTTGGTGTTATTGCCTACAACATGTTGAATGGTGCGAAGTTTAGAATTTATTAAATTTGCAAAGTCATATATAATATGGACATTACCTTCTTCTGATATAATTTTAATATTGTTAAATATATTGGAACGAAAATCAAATTTAGCAATTGTGGTATTAGACCAGTTACCTTCATGGTAAATTGAATAAATAAGTTCTCCGGATTTCATTAATGCTATTAGGTGAATTTTATCCTTTTTATCGATAGTTACTGAATATTTGAGAACACCGCCTTTATATAGTTCTTGAATTTCCATTGGTTCATAAGATTTGTCCAAGAAGCAATATTTTATCTCTCCATGAGTGCCTAATTTAAATAAGATATAATCTTCTTTAGAATTAATAATTAAATGGTTAAATTTCGAAAAATTATTCATTAAATAACCCCCTATAACAGTAAAAAATGACACAAAACTATACTCAATTCATAATATGTAATTGAAAGCTAAATTATTAAAGTAAAGGAGTGAAAAGAATGCAAGATATAAATGCTGAAAAATTAGGAGAAATTCTTCAAGTTGTAGATGCAGACTGTGTTATAGTAGATAAAGTATTTGCAAGTTGTCAACAACGGGAATGTTTTACTCAAGTAGAGGCGGATTTAAAAGATGAAAAATTTAAAAGCATAAAATTTAAACCAGGAATCATTGTTCCAAACACATTAAAAGTAACTGATATCGTTAATAGACCAAATTTTAGAAGAGTAAGATTTACATTAAGAATACCTTATGAAATAATAACAGGAAAGGGCAAAAAAATAGAAGGTGTTTTACCAGATATATTTAAGGATATAGTTATGTTTATCCCTGATGCAAGAGATGAATTTGAGTTTAAGATAGTAGTGGAAACTAGATCTGAAGTACTAGGCCAACCAATCCAAGCTGGAGATAAATTAACTTTTGCAGTAGGGGTGTTTATAGTAATAAAAGTAGTAGGAACGGTTCAACTATTAATCCCCACTTTCGGATATTGTCCACCACCTGAGTTCTGTGAAGAATTTCAACCTGATAGTATTTGTGATAATTTTGAGTATTTACCATTCCCAGACAATTTTTTCCCACCTCAATTTGACGACCTATATCCATCTAATTCATAAAAAGAAGGAGAGCATATTAGCTCTCTTTTCTATGATAGTTTATAATTAAGAGCTAAGGCTCTTTTTTTTGTTCCACCTATAAATGAATGTTGACAAAATTACTAGGGTATAATATACTTATTACAGAATACCAAGCGATTTAGTTGGAATTAAAGAGGTGGTTAAATGAGGTTATCTACAAGGGGAAGATATGGATTAAAGGCCATGTTTCAATTAGCCCTTCATTATGGAGAAGGTCCAATACCTCTAAACACTATTGCCAGTGAACATGATCTGTCGGAGAACTATTTGGAACAATTGGTTTCTGCTTTGAGAAAGGCAGGTTTACTAAATAGTGTTAGAGGAGCCCAGGGAGGGTATATGTTAGCCAAGGACCCAAAAGATATTACAGTTGGAAATATACTTAGAGTATTGGAGGGAGATATTGCTCCCGCTGATTGTGTTATAGATGATACCAGTGGATGTGATAAAGAAGAGGGTTGTGTAACAAAATTAGTTTGGATGAGAATAAGGGATAGTATAAATGAGGTTATCGACTCCATATCCTTACAGGATATGGTAGATGAGCAAAACAAATTATTAAATAACAAAGCTTAGGAGGATAAGTTATGAAAAAATTAATCTACATGGATCATGCTGCAACTACTCCACTTAAAAAAGAAGTATTGGATGAGATGTTGCCCTATATGAAGGATAAATTTGGGAATCCCTCCTCCATATATTCTTTAGGAGGCCAATCTAAAAATGCTGTGGAGATTGCCAGGGAAAAAGTAGCTAATGCTATTAATGCAAAGCCAAGGGAGATTTTTTTTACAGGGGGAGGTTCTGAAGCTGATAATTGGGCAATAAAAGGTGTAGCCTATGCTAATAGGAATAGGGGAAACCACATTATTACTTCAAAAATAGAACACCATGCAGTACTCCATACTTGTGAGTACTTAGAAAAACAAGGATTTGATGTAACATATTTAGATGTAGATGAGTATGGACTTATAGATTTAGAACAACTTGAAAGGTCCATTACTGATAAAACCATATTAATTTCCATTATGTTTGCCAATAATGAAATAGGCACTATACAACCCATTAAAGAAATTGGAAGAATTGCTAAAGAAAAAGGCGTATATTTCCATACAGATGCAGTACAAGCAATTGGACATATCAAAATAGATGTGGATGAATTAAATATTGATTTATTAACCATGGCTGCCCATAAATTTTATGGTCCTAAAGGCATAGGAGCATTATACATCAGGCAAGGGGTAAAAATTGATCCCCTTATTAGTGGAGGAGGCCAAGAAAGAAATCGCAGAGCAGGAACGGAAAATGTGCCAGGGATTGTAGGAATGGGGAAGGCCATAGAATTAGCTTATGAAAACTTTGAAGAAAAGAATAGAAGATTAACTTATTTAAGGAATAGATTAATAGAAAAAATATTTGAAAAAATTGATTATGTTAGGTTGAATGGTCATCCTACTCAAAGATTGCCTGGAAATGTAAACGTATGTTTTGAATTTATAGAGGGTGAATCCTTATTATTGAGTTTGGATATGGCGGGCATAGCTGGTTCTAGTGGATCTGCCTGCACATCTGGAAGTTTGGAACCTTCCCATGTGCTGTTAGCAATTGGGTTACCCCATGAAATAGCCCATGGATCTTTAAGGTTAACTTTAGGAGATTCTAATACTGAAGAAGAAATAGATTATGTAGTAGAAAAACTAGTAGGTATAGTAGCCAGATTGAGAGAGATGTCACCCTTATATGAAAAGGTAAAGGAGGTTAAATAATGTATTCTGAAAAAGTTATGGACCATTTTCTAAATCCAAGAAATGTTGGGGAAATAGAAGATGCAGATGGAATAGGCCAAGTTGGAAATCCAAGATGTGGAGATATTATGAAGATGTATTTAAAAATAGAAAATGGAGTTATTGTTGATGCAAAGTTTAAAACCTTTGGTTGCGGTTCTGCTATAGCATCCTCTAGTATGGCTACTGAATTGATTAAGGGTAAAACCATAGAAGAGGCTATGGAAGTAACTAATAAGGCTGTGGCAGAAGCATTGGACGGACTACCACCAATAAAAATGCACTGTTCAGTTTTGGCTGAGCAAGCTATAAAATCTGCCTTGTTGGATTATTCAAAGAAGAATAATGTCTATATAAAAGGTTTAGAGGATTTTGATCCTACAGAAGATGTTCATTAATTAATACTAATCCCCTTAGTACATGTTTGTATCCCTTGGATATATTTGACTTAATAATCCCTTACAAGCAAAGAAATAATATATAAATAAGGGACATGGAAGAGGGGATTATTTGTGATAAGATACAACCAATTAATAACCTTGAGGATAATGGATAAAGAAAGCAATGAGCCCATTGGAGGGATATTAGATGCAATTTACTCTGAAGACTATAGGAAGATTGACTATTTACTTATAAAAAGGGATAATATTATAAGGAATAAATTTATAATTCCTTACCAGTATATCCATATATCAAATAATAATACTGTGTATATTAAGAATATGGAAGCCCTAAAGGATAGATGGGAAAAGGATTTTAAAGAAAGATTTAAATTTATAGATAAAGAGATAAGGAATGAAGATGGAGAATGTATAGGCTATATTAAGGATATAGTAATAAATAAGGAGAATGGAGTTATAGATGGTTTTATAATAACAGAGGGAGTTCTGGAAGATTTATTCCATGGTAGAAATTATATCCCTCTCCTGGATAGCACCACTATCAAAGATGATTGTATCTATGTATCTAATGTAATTATTACGTAGTTTTACAAAATTAACTATAATTGCAAAAAAAATATAGGATTAATTTCGCCCTAGTATGAAAGAATAATAGATACAAACAATAAAGGAGAGGATATAAGTGAATAATAATGGATTTAGAAGTGGTGCATTGCTAGGTGGTATATTAGGTGCTTCTGTAGGCATGGTTTTAATGTCTAGAGTAAAGCCTATGCATAAGAGGGTAATAAAAAGGACAGCTAAAAGGGCAAAAGCTACATTAATGAATGGAATAAATACATTATGGAGGTAGGCAGCAAAGGCTGCCTATTAGAATAATAAAAATGGAGACAAGTACTATGTATGTAGGATCATCTATTTTAATTAGAAATTTAATATTATTAGTATCTATTTTATTGATTTTGGCAATCTATTATTTAATACATATTGGAAACAGGTATGTGGAAGATGATAAGAGGATAAAAATAAATACAAAAAAGATACTGCCCCTTATAATTATACTGGCCATTATTTATATATTTTATATATTATTTAAAAAATATAGTATCGTATATGATACCTTTTATACCGTTCTTATATCAGCTATATTGGCTTATATATTTAATCCTGTTATTAATTATCTTGAAAAACACAAAATACCGAGAATTATAGGTATATTAATTGTATATATATTCATAATTGGAATCTTTATCATATTATCTTTATTGGTAATACCAAGAACGGGAAGGGAAATTAAAGGCTTTTTTGCGGCTTTACCTACATATTTTGATAGGATATCCCAATTTTTGGATAATCTATATATAAAGTATTATACTAATCTAGACAATATGCCTCCAATATTTAAAAGTCTAGAAGGAATTATATTAGATAATATTAATGCTATTAAGGATATAATAATAAATAGTATTAGTAGATTTTTTGAAGGATTAATATCTACTTTTTCCAGGGTAATAAGTTTAATATTGATCCCAATACTAACCTTCTATTTTCTTAAGGATAAGGATTATTTTAAAAACAAACTATATATTACAATCCCTAAGAATAAAAGAAAGGAAATAAAAGAACTAAGTCTTGAGATTGATAGGGCTTTAAGCCAGTTTATTCGAGGTAGATTGATACTGGCCTTATTTGTAGGGGTTGCAACTACTATATTCCTTTTTATACTAAGGGTGGATTTTGCTTTAGTTATAGGAATACTAACTGGAATAGCCGATATAATTCCCTATTTTGGGCCTTTTATAGGCTTTTTACCAGCAGTATTTTTTGCCTACTTAAATAGTCCCATAAAGGCCTTATGGGTAGCCCTCTTGTTTGTAGGAATTCAGTGGGCAGGTAACAATATATTGGCTCCTAAGATTATTGGTGAGAGTATAGGGATGCACCCTGTAACTGTACTATTAGCCCTAATAATTGGCGGTGGAGCCTTCGGGGTTGTAGGGATGATATTTTCTATTCCAGTAGTGGCAGTATTAAGGATTATATTTGGATATATATTGGTAAAGGTTAGAAGAAGAAACATGCTTGATTAGTTATTTAATTTCCATTTTGTTGACAAAACTTAGAGTTTAAATTATAATCCAAATGTAGGTTAAACGTCTGTTATCGTCCCTTTTAGAGGGACGAATTTTTGAATTTAAAGATTATTTGTAAAGAGGTGTACAGCTGATGAAGAAATTAGGATTGCATGAAATAAGGAAGGAATTTTTGCAGTTTTTCCAAGAGAAGGATCATCTTATTATGCCTAGCTTTTCACTAGTGCCAAAGAATGATAAAAGTTTATTATTGATAAATGCCGGTATGGCACCCTTAAAGCCCTATTTTACCGGAGAAAAGACCCCTCCCAGCAAGAGGGTTGCCACCTGTCAAAAATGTATTAGGACAGCTGATATTGAAAATGTAGGAAAGACTGACAGGCATGCCACCTTTTTTGAGATGCTAGGCAATTTTTCTTTTGGGGAATATTTTAAAAAAGAGGCTATAGAGTGGGCCTGGGAGTTTCTAACTGAAAGGTTGGAAATACCTAAAGAGGCTCTTTGGGCTTCTATATATATAGATGATGATGAGGCCTTTGAGATTTGGAACAAGGTAATAGGTTTAGAGGAAAATAGGATAGTTCGGTTGGGGAAAGAGGACAATTTTTGGGAGCTGGAAGTAGGTCCCTGTGGTCCTTGTTCTGAGATATATGTAGATAGGGGAGAAAAATATGGTTGTGGCAGTGAGACATGCAAGCCTGGTTGTGACTGTGATCGGTTTATAGAAGTTTGGAACCTAGTTTTTACCCAATACGATAAGGATGAATTTGGAGAATATCATCCGTTAGAAAATCCAAATATTGATACTGGAATGGGCCTTGAAAGAATTGCTGCTGTTTTGGAAGGAGCTTCAAATATATTTGAGGTAGAGGAAATAAAGAAGATACTCAAATCTGTAGAGGATATATCTGGAAAAAGCTATGGACTAGATCATAAGGTGGATACTTCCATAAGGGTTATTACTGACCATGCTAGGGCCATAACCTTCTTAGTATCCGATGGAGTACTTCCAAGCAATGAGGGAAGAGGTTATGTGCTTAGGAGATTGATTAGAAGGGCTGCAAGGCATGGCAAATTGTTGGGAATAGAGGAATCCTTTTTAAATAGAATTATAGGGAAGGTTATTGAATCTTGGCAAATTGAATATTCCCAATTGAAGGAAAGAGAAGAACATATAAAAAAGATAGTAAAGGCAGAAGAGGAAAAGTTCCAAGAGACTATTCACCAAGGAATTGAAATACTAGAAGGATATATTGAAGAAATGGTTAATAGGGATGAAAAACGCCTAAGTGGAGAGAGGGCTTTCAAACTTTATGATACCTATGGTTTTCCACTGGAATTGACTAAGGAGATATTGGAAGAGAGAGGATTAACAGTAGATGAAGATGGATTTAATGCCCATATGGAAGAGCAGCGTACTAGGGCAAGAAGGGCCAGGGATTCTAAGGATTCCGGTTGGAAGAAAGGCAGTCCAATTGAAGCCATTGAAGGATATGGGGGCCTATTTAAAGGCTATAAACATTTGGATTGGGAGACAGAAGTTGTGGCTATTTTCATAGATGGAGATATGGTTGATGGATTAGGAGAAGGAGAAGAGGGTATTATAATTCTTAAGGAAACTCCCTTCTATGCCGAAAGTGGAGGCCAGGTAGGAGATATTGGCTATATAAGGAAGGAAGGATTTACTGGAAGGGTTTTAGATACAAAATATACAAAGGATGAAACCATAATCCATTTTGTTAAGGTAGAAGAGGGTAGTATCCACAAGGGAGATAGGGTTTTTGCAATTGTTGATAAAAGGAATAGAAGGAATATTATGAGAAACCACTCAGCTACCCATCTTCTTCATAGGGCATTAAAGGATGTATTAGGAGAGCATGTAAATCAAGCAGGGTCTATAGTATTACCCAACAGATTGAGATTTGACTTTACCCATTATGAGGCAGTAAGGGATAGAGAATTGAGTGAAATTGAAAGGATAGTAAATGAAAAAATTCTTGAATCCCTGGAAGTAAAAGTAATAGAGACTTCTTTGCAAGAATCTGAAGAGATGGGTGTAATAGGCTTGTTTGAAGATAAATACAAGGATAGGGTTAGGGTTGTTCAGATGGGGGATTATTCCAAAGAGCTATGTGGAGGAACCCATGTGAATAATACAAGTGAAATTGGACTTTTCAAAATTATTAGTGAGTCTAGTATTGCATCAGGGGTTAGAAGGATTGAGGCTATTACTGGAGAAGCCGTTTATGAATATTTGTTGGAGCTAGAAAGGAATATTGATCATATATCCCATATTTTAAAGACCAATAGAAATAATACATTGGATAGGGTTTCTAGCCTTGTAGAGGAATTGAAAGAAAAGGAAAGGGAAATAGATGTATTAAAATCTAAAATGGCTTCCTCTTTAGCGGATGATATATTGAAAGAAAAAGTTAATATTGATGGTGTAAGCCTAATAAGCTATAAGGTAGATAATATGGATATGAACAGTTTAAGGAATTTAGGTGATGAGTTAAGAAATTCATTAGAATCAGGAGTAATAGTTCTGGCAAGTGTTTCCAATGGCAAGATTTCTTTTGTTTCAATGGTTACTAAAGATTTGGTCAAAAAGGGTATCCATGCTGGGAATATGATCAGGGAAGTGGCCAAAATAACTGGCGGTGGTGGTGGAGGCCGTCCAGATATGGCACAGGCTGGAGGTAAGGATGTATCAAAGGTTGATGAGGCCTTAAATCTAGTCCCCAATATAATAAAGGAACAGTTGAAATAAATATTAGCCATCCTTGGCTAATATTTATTTTCATACTGTATAATATATCGATGATATGATATAAATATTATAGGGGGTGTTTTTGTGAACAATAACCTTAATGAAACTATGAAATTTGAGGCACCAAAGGAAAATGTCAGTGAGGCCAAAAAAATAATTTTTGCTGTTTATGAAGCATTAAAAGAAAAGGGCTACGATCCAATCAATCAATTAATAGGCTATATATTATCAGGTGATCCAACTTATATAACTTCCCATAATAATGCCAGGAGTTTAGTCAGAAAAATTGAAAGGGATGAACTGTTGGAGGAAATATTGGGTTCTTATTTAAAAAATGAAAAGGAAGCTTAGGAGAGAAATATAAGTGAGGATAGGTAGATTTTTTCTTATAGTACTTGTATTTTTATCTATAGTATCAATAAATAAATACAGCTACGGTATGGAGAATACAGGAATAGATAATAAGGTTTATGTCCTTGTGGTAAACAAGCTTACCCTAAAGGATATAGATAAAATGCCCAATCTGCAAAATTTGACCCATGAAGGTAGTTTTGGATTGATGAATGTTAGAGGATTAAACGGCTATAGGGGCGGGGAAGGTTTTGCAACTATAAATGCTTCAGCTAAAGCCTATGCCAATAATGAAAGTAGCCAATTTTATAATTTAAATCAGGTATATAAAAAGATTTATGAAAACAGGGCTGGAAGCCTAGATAAGGAGTATGCTATAGGCAATATTCAAATAGGTAGACTATATAATCAAAACCAGGATAATGATTATACACCCCATATAGGAGCCCTAGGTGATAGTATTCATAAAGGAAAGCTTAAAACAGCAGTTTTTGGAAATAGCGATACAGATGAAGAAAATATAAGAACTGCGGCACTGATTCCTATGGACTCAAAAGGACTTATTGATTACGGCGATGTAGATAATACCCTTACTGAAGATATGGACTATCCCTATGGGATAAAAACCGATTATAATAAGATATTAAAGGATTTACTTGATGCTAGCTCCAAAGCATCTTTAATAGTTATTGATACAGGCGACCTTTACAGGCTTCATACTTACGGTGGCCACTTATCAATGGACATGTTCAATAAAAAGAGAGATATGATATTGGAAGATATAGATAAATTTATTGGCAATCTAATATCCAGTATAGATAGGGAAAAGTCCCTACTAATAGTACTTAGCCCAAATAGTGGAGAGGAAAGGATAGATGGAAATAGATTATCTCCAATCCTATTATGGGGAAGGGATTTTAAAAAGGGAACAGTAATATCTACTACTACAAATAGGACTGGTATTATATCCAATTTAGATATAGCACCTACCATAGCCAATTTTTTAAATACCCCCTTAGACAATATGGCTGGAAACATTATAAAATCTGTAGAGAAGGATAATCCAATTGAATATATAAATTCTATCAATAAAAAGATCAATACAACCTCAATGGTAAGGTCTAAGACCTTATCCACCTACGGCACAATATCTGCTATAGTGCTCTTATTAATAATATCCTTATTTTTATTAAATATGAGGCTGGATAATAGATTAGGGAAATGGATCAAAACTATACTCCTATTGTTGTATGGGATGCCATTGGTGTTTATATTGATATCATTATTTTTTAGTAGTAATTTATATAGATTTATATTGGGATTAGCCCTATTCATATTTATTTTTACACTATTTTTAAATAGATACCAAGGCACTAAAACTGTGTTTTTTATGACCCATATATATTTAGTAATTATAATAGCCGATATATTACTGGACGGTATTATTACTAAGTTTTCTGTGCTAAGCCATGATCCCATAATAGGGGCAAGATATTATGGGATAGGAAATGAGATGGTGGGAGTATTTTTAGCGGCAGCCACCTTAAGCAGTGGCTTATTATATAATAAGTTTAATAATAGATATTTGTCCTTGGCAATACTTATTGTTTCTACTATACTAGTAGGTTATCCAAAATTGGGAGCAAATGTAGGTGGTACTATTGCATTTATGTTTGCAAGCCTATATTTTATTTTGGAAACCATGAATAGGCCATTAAGTTTTAAAAATATTGCCTTAATATTCATTATAATAGGTGGAGTAATTGCTGTTCTAGGTTATATAGATAGTCAATTAAATCCCAACCCAACCCACTTGGGGAGGACTTTAATCCATATAGGAAATAATGGAATTTCAATAGTAAGAAACATAATAAATAGGAAGCTACTTATGAATGTTAGATTGGTTGGTGTATCTACTTGGACAAAAGTATTGCTTGTAAACATTTTTGCCCAATTTGCAGCCTTATATTTTAGTAAAAACAATCTTAAAAAACTATACAATAGTAATTTGGGAAAAGGTATACTGTCATCCTTGCTGGGTAGCATATTTGGATTTCTAGCCAATGATTCTGGATTGATACTGGCTGCCATATCCATAAATCTAGTTACCTTATTCCTGCTATTTATCATTATAAATAATGAGGAAATATATGGAGAACAGGAAGTGAATTGATATTGGAAAGGATAAAATTGGGGAATACGGATATTGAAGTATCAAGGTTATGTTTTGGTTCCTTGACTATGACGCCCTTTCAGGCTAATTTAACTATAGAAGAAGGGGCTTACCTTATACAATATGCCTATGAAAAGGGGATTAACTTTTTAGATACAGCTGAAATATATGATAATTATAGATATATAAGAGAAGGTTTAAAGGGTATAAATAGAGAAGATTATGTAATTGCTACTAAATGTTATGCATATACTAAAGATATGGCACAAAAAAGTTTGGATACTGCATTAAAAGAATTAGATACAGATTATATAGATATATTTATGCTACACGAGCAAGAAAGTATCCACACTTTGAGAGGCCATTGGGAGGCTATCGAGTACTTTTTGAAGGCTAAAAGCAAAGGAAAAATAAAAGCTATAGGTATTTCTACCCACAGGATAGAAGGGGTTTTAGGGGCAATACAATTGGAGGAAATAGAGGTAATCCATCCCATTGTGAATAAATATGGTTTAGGAATACAGGATGGGAATATTGATGATATGCTCAAGGTATTAAAGGATGCTTTTAATAGGGGAAAGGGTATATATGGCATGAAACCCTTGGGAGGTGGCCATTTGATTGACCAGGTTCAGGAAGCTTTCAATTTTGTAAAGAATATCCCCTATATCCATTCCTTTGCCATTGGGATGCAGTCCAAAGAGGAGATAGATTGCAATATCCATTTATTAGAAACTGGACTAATTCCAGAAGAGTTTAAGGTATATTTGCAGAGGAAAAAGAGAAGATTAATAGTTGCCGATTATTGTATAGGCTGCGGTAATTGTGTCGACACATGTAAGCAAGGAGGAATCAAATTAGTTGATGGTAAGGCAAAACCCAATGGAAATTGTATACTGTGTGGCTATTGTGCAAGGAATTGCCCTGAGTTTTGTATAAAGGTGGTATAATATGGAAAGGATTATGGGATTGGATGTAGGCGATAAAACCATTGGAGTTGCAATAAGTGATCCCCTATTGCTTACAGCCCAAGGGCTTAAAACCATAAGAAGGGAAAGCTATAAAAAGGATATGAAACAGATAGAAGATATTATAAGGGAGTATAATATTACCAAAATTGTTGTAGGCTTTCCTAAAAATATGAACAATACCGTAGGCCCTCAGGGGGAAAAGGTATTGGAATTTGTAGATAAGCTTAAGAAAAGAGTAAATATAGAAATAATATTAGAGGATGAAAGGTTAACCACAGTGGCCGCAGAAAGGATCCTAATTGAGGGGGATATGGGTAGGAAGAATAGGAAAAAGGTAATCGACAAGGTGGCAGCTACTTATATATTGCAGACTTATTTAGATAAAAGAAGAAGGTGAAATTATGAAGGAAATAGTGACTTTATTAGATGAAATGGGTAATAAAGTGGAATTTGAAGTATTAGCGACCTTTGGTTTAGATGATATAGATTATGCAGCCTTATTACCTGTAGATGATATAGAGGCATCAACCTATATACTAAGAATTGAATATGACGAAGAGGGAAACCTAGTATTAGTTGGTATTGATGATGAAAAGGAGCTTAGGGATGCTATTACTGCTTATGAAGAGATCTTAAAGGATAGATTACAGTAAATTTCAAGGGTTGACAAGTTGGGAATATACTAGTATCCTATAATATATGATAATAAGCGGGTGAAAATATGCATATAGATATGGAAAGTGTGAAGGATAAGTTTAGGGAAGAAGGGTATAAACTTACTACCCAAAGGCGGGCAATATTAGATGTTATTGTAGAAAACCATGAAAAACATTTAAATCCAGAAGAGATTTATGATATAGTTAAGCTAAAGTATCCAGAAATCGGTATAGCTACGGTATATAGGACTTTACAGCTATTAGAAAAATTAAATATAGTCTACAAGGTAAATTTCGATGATGGGTATAATAGATATGAACTGAATTACGATTCAGAAAACCATCAACATCATCATCTAATATGTTTGAAATGTGGAGAAGTTGTGGAAGTCAAATTAGATTTGTTGGAAAATTTAGAAAATCAAATCGAAACGGAAAACGATTTTAAGATTATAGACCACAATGTAAAGTTTTTTGGCTACTGTGCTAAATGCCGATAGTGAATCCCATTTTGGGGTTCATTTTTTTAGGAAGTTTTTACAGGAATCTGGTGACTAGATATGATAACAAATGGAGAAATTAATAAAAAGGAGATGATAAAATGGGAAGAAGAGCAAATAGATTGAAAATAATTCCACTAGGTGGATTAGATGAAATAGGCAAGAATATTACCGTTATTGAATATAAGGACGATATAATAGTTATCGATTGTGGTATGAGTTTTCCGGAAGATGAGATGCTGGGAATTGATGTAGTAATACCAGATATCAGCTATTTATTAAAGAGCAAGGATAAGATAAAAGGTATTATATTAACCCATGGACATGAAGATCATATCGGAGGATTGCCCTATTTACTTACTAAATTAAATATACCAATATACGGTACAAAGTTAACCCTTGGAATGGTGGAGAATAAGCTTAAGGAGCATAGGCTAGAAAATGTTAGTTTAAATGAAATAAAGGCCAATGATAAGATAAAATTAGGATGTTTTACTATTGAATTCATAAGAGTCACCCATAGCATACCTGGAGCCGTTGCATTAGCTATAAATACTCCCGTGGGTATGGTAGTTCATACTGGAGACTTTAAAGTAGATTTTACTCCACTGGATGATGATAATGTTATAGATTTGCATAAATTTGCGGAAATAGGGAGCAAGGGAGTATTAGTATTAATGGCCGATAGTACCAATGTGGAGAGGCCTGGATATACCATGTCTGAAAGGACTGTAGGAGATACCTTCAACGATATATTCATGAGGGCTAATCACAGGATAATAGTGGCTACTTTTGCTTCAAATATCCATAGGATACAGCAAGTTATTGATGCAGCCGAACTATTCAATAGGAAGGTTGTAGTTTCCGGCAGAAGTATGATAAATACCATAAATGTAGCCTTTGAATTAGGCTATCTAAGGATTAATGAGGGAACTTTAATCGATATAAACGATATCAATAAGTATCCAGGCAATCAAATTGTTGTACTAACTACGGGTAGTCAAGGGGAACCCATGTCAGCCTTATCCAGGATGGCCTTTTCTGAACACAAAAAGATAGAACTGGTGCCAGAAGACTTAGTAATAATTTCTGCTTCCCCTATACCGGGCAATGAGAAGACGGTTTTTAAGGTAATCAACAAACTGATTGAAATAGGAACTAAGGTAGTTTATGAATCCTTGGCAGATGTGCACGTGTCTGGCCATGCCTGTCAAGAAGAATTAAAATTGATTCATACCTTAATAAAACCCAAATTTTTTATTCCTGTTCATGGAGAGTATAGGCATCTAAAGAGGCATGCTGAACTGGCTATGGAATTAGGAATGCCTAAGGAAAATATATTTATTGCCAGCAATGGTTCAGTTATTGAATTTACTAAAAACACAGGGGCCATAACCCAGACTGTACAGTCGGGCAACATTTTAGTAGATGGTTTAGGAATAGGAGATGTGGGAAATATAGTCCTTCGTGATAGAAAACATCTGTCAGAAGATGGATTGATAGTAATAGTTGTAACTATGAGCAAACAGGAAGGCAAGGTAATTGCTGGTCCAGATATAATATCTAGAGGCTTTGTATATGTCAGGGAATCAGAAGATTTAATGGAAGAAGCTAGAATGATAGTTAGAGAAGTGCTGACGGAATGTGAGAGGAAGAACATAACCGATTGGGCAACCTTAAAATCCAGTATTAGAGATGCCCTGAGAGGTTATATATATGAAAAGATAAAAAGAAATCCAATGATATTGCCCATTATAATGGAAGTATAAAATTAAAATCCTAGCATATTCTTTTAGAATATGCTGGGATTTTCCTCTGTTAGCCCTATTCAATGCATAATAATAATGATATAATATGGAAATAAAGGATAAGGAGATGATTATAAAATGGACAATGTTTATAATCAAGCTCATAAATTGGCAAGGGCAATAAAGGAATCGGAGGAATATAAATCCTATGTGGAAAAGAGAAAAATTGTATATGCCAATGAAAAAAATAGGAAAATGGTTGAAGATTTTAGAGAGAAGGTACTAAAGGTACAATTAGACCGGATGTCAGGTAAAGAAGTAGATAAGGAGACCATGGAAAGGATAAAGAAACTAGAGGAAGTATTAATGCTAAATCCATCAATAAATGAATTTTTGAAGGCTGAGCTTAGATTTAGCCAAATGGTTCAAGATATTAACAAGATAATTGGAGAAGCTATAGAAGTAGAATAAAATTATTAATAGGTGGGATATATATGAATACCAAATTCTTAACTAAGGCTAGCTTAATAGCAGGAATTTATTTGGTTCTTATATTAATACAGATTCCTATGGGCAGTTTAACTTTTGGCCCTATACAGCTTAGGATTGCTGAAGGTTTAACCTTGCTGCCTTTAGTTGAAACGGCGGCTATACCAGGATTATTTGTTGGATGTCTGGTATCCAATTTAATACTTACATCTTTTTCAGCCTTTGGATTGGTTGATATAATAGGTGGTAGTTTGGTCACCCTACTGGCAGCCTATTTAACATCAAAAATGCCCAATAGGGTATTGGGTGCCTTGCCTCCCATATTGTTAAATGGCTTTATAGTATCCATATGGGTTTCTTATTTTACTAATTTCCCCTATATATACACAGTTTTAGGAATAATTGCTGGGGAAACTGTATCTATAGCTATATTTGGAACCCTAATATTAACGGTATACAATAAGGTCATAAAACATACTGAAAAGAAATAAATATATTTCCACTTATGTGTTAATTCTTGTAACTTATCCATAAAAAATGTATAATGGAGTAGATAAGAATCTATATTGAAGGTGGAGAGCTTATGGTAGATGTGGGAAAAAGCAAAAGGAAAAAGAGGAATATGCATAAAATACTATTCTTCTTTCTCATACTTATAATAGCTACATTCCTCTTGATAGATTACTATAAAAAAGGGTTAACAGCTGTTTCAGCTGATAGCCCAGTTGAAATAGATGTGGAAATACCTTCTGGTAGTAGCTCTGATAGGATTGCAAAAATTTTGAAGGATAAGGGTTTAATAAGGAATGAGTTGATATTTAAAATAGCAGTTAAGAATAGCAGGGCGGATGGAAGCTTAAAGGCAGGAGTATATACATTAAATACTGGTATGGATGTAGAGGAGATTATTTTCCTACTATCCAAGGGAGGCAAAAATAAAAATGTAGTGAGATTTACTATCCCTGAAGGATATGAGATAAGGCAGATGGCAGAAAAATTGGAAAAGGAAGGTTTAGTCAACAGGGAAAGATTTTTGGAACTAGCTTCTGACAAGGCAAATTTTGAAGGGGAATATCCAATTTTAAAGGAACTACCAGAGGGGCAAAGCCTGGAAGGGTTCCTATTTCCATCTACCTATGAAGTATATTCTAATTCTACGGAAGAGGATATTATAAGGAAGATGTTGGCTAAATTCCAAGAAGTATATGAAAATAGTATAATACCTAATATGGAGGGTGTGGATTTATCTTTAAATGAATTAGTCACCCTGGCCTCCATTATAGAGAGGGAAGGAAAACTTGATGAGGAAAGGGAGTTAATATCTGCAGTTTTTCATAATAGATTGAAGCAGGGGATGCCTTTACAATCCTGTGCAACAGTCCAATACGCATTAGGTGAAAGGAAAGAGAGGCTTACAGAAAAGGATACCCAGATTGATTCAGTGTTTAATACCTATATCCATAAGGGCCTGCCTCCTGGACCTATTGCCTCTCCAGGAGAAAAATCCTTGCTGGCGGCTATTAATCCTGCCGATGTAGATTATCTTTATTTTAGAACCAAGGAAGATGGAAGCGGTGGCCATACCTTTTCAAGAACTTATGAAGAACATTTGGATGCAGATCCTAATAAATGATATTTATCGAGGTAAATTAATACGTGGCATTGACCACGTATTAATTTATGCTAAGGAGGGTAAATTTAGATTGAGCCATATAAATGAAGACTATATTGAAGAATATATCAGGAGCATAATACCAGAACATGAAGGATATTTATATGAGTTAGAAGTTTATGCAGAGAAACACCATATTCCCATAATAGAAAGGGAAGTAGCCCAAATGTTGAAAGTATTATTAAAAATAATCAGGCCCAAGAGGATATTGGAGGTAGGTACTGCTATTGGGTATTCAGCCCTTATAATGGCTTCTTCTACAGATGGGGATTGTAATATAACAACCATTGAAAGGCGTAAGGATATGGTAGTATTAGCCCAGGAAAATATAGATAAAACTGAGTACAGGGATAGAATTAATATAATTCAGGGGGAGGCGGAAGAGATACTGCCTACTTTAACTGGAAAATTCGATTTTATTTTCTTCGACGCAGCCAAGGGCCAATATTTAGAATTTTTTAATCTCTGCATAGGTCTCCTTGCAAAACGGGGAATCATTATGTCTGATAATGTGTTATTTAAAGGGATGGTGGCTTCCGATGATCTAGTTATAAGGCGTAAGAAGACAATCGTTAAAAGGTTGAGAAAATACCTTAAATATATAAATAATTTAGAAGGCTATGAATCATGTATAATTCCAATTGGAGATGGAGTAGCTTTAACTTATAAGAAGGAGTGATAATTTGAAAAAACCAGAATTACTAGCACCTGCAGGTGATTTGGAAAAATTAAAGATGGCAATCATATATGGGGCCGATGCAGTTTATTTGGCTGGAGAAAGGTTTGGACTTAGGACAGCTTCCAAGAATTTTAGCATAGAAGAGATAGAGGAAGGGGTAAATTTTGCTCACTCTAGGGGTAAAAAGGTGTATGTGACCATGAATATAGTACCCCACAATGAAGATTTAATAGGAATAGAAGATTATGTAAAAAAATTATATGATATAAAGGTGGATGCAGTAATAGTATCCGATCCCGGCATATTTTCTATAATAAGGAGAACGGTTCCAGATATGCCCATACATTTGAGTACTCAGGCTAGTGTTACCAATTATGAAACTATTATGTTTTGGTATAATCATGGAATTAAGAGGATTGTTCTTGCCAGGGAATTATCCCTTAAGGAGATAGAGGAGATTATAAAGAGGATTCCAGAGGACATGGAAATAGAGACATTTGTTCATGGGGCCATGTGTATATCCTATTCAGGCAGATGCCTGCTAAGCAACTACATGGTTGGTAGAGATGCTAATCGGGGGGATTGTGCCCATCCCTGCCGTTGGAAGTATCATCTAGTGGAGGAGAAGAGACCTGGGGAGTACTTCCCAGTTTTTGAAGATGATAAGGGCACCTTCATATTAAATTCAAAGGATTTATGTATGATAGAGCATATCCCCCAATTGGTAAATGCAGGGATTAGAAGCTTTAAGATAGAAGGTAGAGTAAAGAGTGCCTACTATGTGGCTACAGTTGTCCGCTCCTATAGGATGGCCATTAATGAGTACTTTAAGGATCCCCATAATTACTCCTTTAAAAAGGAATGGATGGATGAAATCAAAAAAGCCAGCCATAGGGATTTCACTACAGGTTTTTATTTTGGCAAACCTACTGAAGAGGATCAGGTATATGGTTCTAGCTCCTATATAAGGGGTTATGATTTTGTAGGCCTAGTACTGGACTATGATGAGAAGACGGGATTAGCCACCATAGAACAGAGGAATAGGATGTTTATAGGGGATGAAATTGAGGTATTCGGGCCTAATAAAGTCCACTTTACCCAAAGGATTGAAAATATGTGGGATGAGGAAGGGAATGAAATAGATGTGGCACCCCATCCGCAGCAGATAATAAAAATAAAGATGGATAGGCCAGTAGAAGCCTGGGATATTTTAAGAAAGGCAAGGGAAGAATAATTTAATAATATTATACTCCCCCTATCAATTGGTAATAATAAGACCAAGGATAGGGGGTTTGTTATGAAAAGGTTTCGAAAAAATATTATACATAATAGGATTATTAAAATGACATTTTTAACTTCCGCTATTTGCCTATTGTTGATAGGTAGATTATATTGGCTCCAGATCAAAAATTATAACACATTAAAAATTCAAGCCCTAAAACAAAGGGGTCAAGAAATAAGCCTCTATCCTAAAAGGGGTATCATATACGATACAAACTTGATTCCCCTTGCCAATAGGGATAGGGAGAGCACTCTATTTACTTTTAAGGATAGTATTTATAAGGATCAAAGTTTAAAGGACTTTATTCTAAAATATAGCAGCCTCAATGAAAGGGAATTGATTGAATATATTAGGTATAAGCATACAATTGTAGATATTCCTTTAACCTATACTATGGCCCCTTATAATGATATTAACACTTTAATTACAGATAGGACTTTGCGATATAGTAAAAATAATATACTATCCCATGTAATTGGATATATAAATAAGTCTGAAAATAGGGGAGAATCTGGTATTGAAAAGGTTTATGATGACATACTCAAAAATCAAAGGATGACCAACTCCCTGTATGTTGAATTAGATGATAAAAGGAATAAAATCCTCAACAGAGAATATGTGGTAAACCAAAATGTGGATTCCTTAGAACCTAGTGGGGTTAAATTAACGGTAGATTACCACATACAGAAAATAGTGGAATCTGTATTAGACCAGGAAGGCTATAGGGGAGCAGTAATAGTGGCCGATGTTAAAAGCGGTGACATTAAAGCTTTAGCCAGCAGGCCAAATTTTAATCAGGAGGAAATTGACGAATACTTAGACAGGGATGATATGGCCTTATATAATAAGGCCATACAAATAGCCTATCCACCAGGCTCCCTATTTAAATTAGTTGTACTGTCGGCAGCTTTAGAAGAAGATTTAAATTATATAAATAGGACCTTCTATTGTAAGGGCTATGAACAGGTAGGCAATGTGACTATTAGGTGTAATAATACGGGAGGCCATGGACATATAGATTTAAAGGAAGCCTTTTCTAAGTCCTGTAATTCTGCATTCATCCAATTGGGGAAAGAATTAGGGAGTGCTAAAATTATTGATATGGCAATAAGATTAGGACTGGGGCAGAAGGTGAATATTGGTCTACTAGAGGAGGTGGAGGGAAATCTTCCTAAAGGAAGAGAAATACAAGGTCCAGCTATAGGAAATATTTCAATAGGCCAAGGAAGTATTGAAACTACACCTATTCAAATAACCAATATGATGATGATAGTAGCAAATAATGGGATAGAAAAG
This sequence comes from Tissierellia bacterium, assembly GCA_012728725.1. Taxonomy (GTDB): domain Bacteria; phylum Bacillota; class Clostridia; order Tissierellales; family Tepidimicrobiaceae; genus JAAYEM01. The sequence continues at coordinate 21,806 of JAAYEM010000030.1, forward strand.
GGAATGGCCATAGTAGATGGGATTACCTCCCATGAGGGATATATGATTAAACAATATAATAGGGAAAAGGAAAGGCAAGTCCTTTCAGAAAGGACCTGTGAAATCCTGAAAGATTGCCTAATAGATGTGGTAGAGGTTGGAACTGCACGAAATATTGACTTATCCCTTGTAGGAGGAGCTGGTGGAAAGACTGGTTCTGCCCAAGCTGTATTAAATAGAAGGGAGACTATACATGGATGGTTTTCAGGCTTTTACCCAATTGAAGAACCTAGGTATGTAATTACGGTATTTATAGAGGAAGGCATGTCCGGGTCTCAAACGGCAGCTCCTGTTTTTGAAAAAATAGTCAAACAAATCCATAAAATAAATAGGTAGGACTGGCACCATCACTGTTACCCATACATATACTTTAGTATGGGGATAGTGGAGGTGCCTATATGTTTGGTCAATTCCTTTTTTCATTGGGAGGGGTTATTGAGCCCTTTTTAATATTGTCTGGATATATATCCGGTTCCAATTCCTTTCCAAAGCCGCTTAGTAAAGAGGAGGAAGAATATTATTTAAAGCTGTATGCAGAAGGGGATGAAAAAGCTAGGAATATATTAATAGAAAGAAATCTTAGACTGGTAGCCCATATAGTGAAAAAATATAGCAACGTTGGAAAAGATATAGATGATCTAATCTCCATAGGCACCATAGGCTTGATAAAAGGGATTACAACCTTTGATATGAACAAAGGCACCAGATTGGCCACCTATGCTGCCCGATGTATAGAAACTGAAATATTGATGACTATAAGATCCAATAAAAAATCAAGGGGCGATATATCCTTACAAGAGCCTATAGGCATTGATAAGGAAGGGAATGAGATATCCCTATTGGATATATTAGGTTCTGATACCGATGATATATTAGATGAGGTCCACTTAAAACTTCAAGTAAAAAGACTCTATAAGATTATCAATAAGGTGCTTAAGGACAGGGAAAGGATAATTATAGAATTGAGATATGGATTACTAGATGGCACTAGAAGGACCCAAAGGGAAATAGCATCTATGTTAGGGATTTCCAGATCCTATGTTTCAAGGATAGAAAAGAGGGCAATTGAGAAACTAAATAAGGCTTTTAATAAATAAAATCCAGCTTAATGCTGGATTTTATTGTTGGATTTAGAATTGATATCGATTAATTCTGAAACAGTTACAAACCTATATCCCCTGCTTTTTAGGGCGGGAAGAATCAGCTTTAAAGCTTCAATTGTATTACTTTCATCATAATATACATAATCATGAAACAATATTATATCACCATTTTTTATATTTGTAAGGGTTGTATTTACAATTTTTTCCACTTCAGGATTACTCCAATCCCTTGAATCCTGGCCTTCGGACCAAAGGACTAAAACGGAATCGTGGGCTTCCATAATATCTAAAGCATTATGATTAAAGGCACCATAGGGGGGCCTAAATAGTTTAGGTGCTTCATTGGTTATTGAAGTTATTATATTTTGGGTTTTCTCATATTCTTCTATAATCCTTTCCTTTGGACTATTTTTTATATTGATATGGGAGTAGGTATGGTTTCCTATTTCATGCCCTTCTTCCCATTGCCTTCTAATTATTTCAGGATACTTTTCTGCAAGCTTTCCCAATACAAAAAAAGTAGATTTAACATCATATTCCTTTAATAGATCTAAAATTTTATTAGTAAATTCTGGATGAGGACCATCATCAAAGGTTAAAGCTACCACTTTTTCATCTGTATAACCCCTACTGACTATATTACCGTACTCTTCTCCCCTTATTATTGGTGTAGCTTTTGAAAATCCGAATATACATATAATTATATAATTAATCACTATACAAGATAATATAAATTTATTCTTCATACATTTCCCCCTATATGAGTATTATTAAATTATAAGTCCATCTCTATGTAAGATAAATCCGGAAATCCGGATTTATCTATATCCCTTATCTAGCTGGGGATATCCTTCTTAATATTTCTTGAAACTCTCTAGCAAATCCAGTTACCGGCCTTCCATCCCTAATATCTTTTGCCATATTGGAGATCCTAGTAAATAGGTCTGGATCTGCTGTTATACTTACATTTGTAATCCTGTCATCTGCATTCCTAACAATTCTTTCTATTTTCTGTTTTAAGGCGGTGGTCATGTTTCCTTGGAGATTCCTATCCATATCCACTCCTACAATGGCTGTATTTCCGCTTATTAATACTGAAGCATTATTGATTTCTTTTAAATTGGCGATTCTTTCAGCTATCCTTTCTTCTCTGGTCATACGAGTATTACGTCTTGTAAGATCGGTAGCTGTGTTTGGTCCTATACCGTCCATACCTGTTATATTATCCATATTCCTTCTATCAATTCCTCTGATATCCTTATTTCTTCTTTCTATTCCTAGCATGGTTGTATTTCTTCTACCTAATTGATTAGTAGTATCCCAACCTACCCTATCCCTGGTAGCAGATCTTTGAGGTCGGGCGGTACAACCAATTGTAACTAGAACAAGGGTTAAAGCTACAACTAAAAATAAAATTTTATTTTTTTTCAAATGTTTCACCTCCTATTTCTAGTTTTGCTTTTTATAATTTTTTTATGAAGGCTAATTTTTAAGTTATATGTAATAAGAAGGAATCAATAGTATCATAAGTAATGTCATCATAAATGATAATTAAAATTAAAATAATCGAACATCAAAAATAATACATGAATAATAAATTAACATAATTAAGTAAAATAAGCAGCAATGAGGGTACAATATTTTTATAGCAAGAATTTACAAAAAAAGTTAGAAAAATAGGAGGATTTTTAGAATCTTCGTTGAATAATATAGTAAAATAGTACTAAAGAAATTAGTAAAATATTACTTTTTTTTAATAGCAGTTTATGGGTGAAAAAAAATGAAAAGGACTAGTTCAAGATTAGGAGAGCTATTGCTCTATACTAATAAGATTACAGAAGAGCAACTGAATAGTGCCCTGGAGGAGCAGAAGGGGACAAACAAAAAAATAGGTGAAATTTTAACTGATAAAGGTTATGTCTCTGAAAAAGATATTGTTGAGGTTTTAGAGTTCCAATTAGGAATTCCCCATGTAGATTTGGATAAGTACACAATTAAACCAGATGTGGTTGCTCAAATTCCAGAAAATATTGCTAGGAGGTATGAATTAATAGCCATAGATATTCAAAATAATTTTCTTATAGTAGCCATGGCCGATCCTCTGAATATATATGCAATAGACGATGTAAGGATGTTTACAAAATATGAGATACAGCCTGTTATAGCCACTAGGGAGAGTATTTTAAACAATATAGATAGGTATTATAGAAAAGAAAGTACAGAGAAGATGATAGAAGAGTTTACAAAACATTATGGGGCTAACGAAGTATCCGATATAGAGGATGTGGAATTATCAGAGGTAAGCAGTGCACCTATAGTTAGATTGATAAATTCCATAATTGAAGAAGCTGTTGATATGAGGGCAAGTGATATACATATTGAACCCTATGTAGATGATATACGAATTAGATTTAGGATAGATGGGGATCTCCATGAAATTACTAGGTTGTTAAAGAGTAGCCACTCTGCCATAGTAACCAGGATTAAGATAATGGGTAGGATGAATATTGCAGAGAAGAGGATTCCCCAGGATGGCAGGGTTGAAACCAAGATAAATGATAAAGAGATAGATATGCGTATTTCAACAATTCCTACCGTTTACGGAGAGAAGATAGTTTTAAGGCTTTTAGATAGAAGTAATTTCAAATTTTCAAAGGCTGAATTAGGATTTACTAAGGAAAACATGGAGCTATTTGACAAAATATTTAATCAACCCTATGGGATGATTCTAGTAACTGGGCCAACTGGTAGTGGTAAAACTACCACTTTATATGCCCTCCTTAAGGAATTAAATAGGATGGAGAAAAACATCATTACAATAGAGGATCCAGTAGAGTATAGATTAGAGGGGATAAATCAAGTCCAAGTAAATCCTAAGGCAGGTCTGACCTTTGCCAGTGGATTAAGAGCTATTTTAAGACAGGATCCAGATATTATAATGGTAGGAGAGATAAGGGACTCGGAAACAGCAGAGATAGCCGTAAGGGCAGCTATTACAGGGCATTTAGTTCTTTCTACCCTTCATACCAATGACAGCCCTTCTGCCATAATAAGGTTAATAGACATGGGTGTAGAGCCCTATATGGTGTCTTCGGCTGTAATAGGAATAATCTCCCAAAGGCTGGTTAAGGAACTATGTCCTAATTGTAAGCAAGCCTATCTGGCTAGCTATTCAGAGAAAACTTTATTCGGATTAGACCCTGATGAACCTATTACCCTCTATAAGCCCAGAGGCTGTAATCTATGTAATAAAGGGTACAAGGGAAGAAAGGCTGTCCATGAAGTAATGGCAGTGGATGAGGGGTTAAGAAGGCTTATAAATAAGGAAGCCAATATAGATAGGTTGCGTGCTAGTGCTATTAAAGCAGGGATGACAAGCCTATTGGATAATGCAATTCAGTTAGCCCTAAAAGGAGAAACCACTGTGGAAGAAGTTTTAAAAGCAGGTTATACATTGGGTTAGGAGGATTGAAGTGGATTTATTAGAATTGATTAAATATGCTACCCACAATAAGGCGTCGGATATACATATTACTGTGGGTATTCCCCCAGTTTTAAGAATAGATGGTTCACTGGTAAATTTTGGGGATTATATTTTAAGACCGGAGGATACCAAAGAATTGATTAAGCAAGTATTAGATGAAAGGCAAATGGCCCAGTTGGAGATGGATGGTGAAATAGATATATCCTTTTCAAGTCCAGGTGTTGGTCGTTTTCGTGTAAATGTATATAAGCAGAGGGGTAGCTTCGCCATGGCCATTAGGATAATTCCCCTAAGGATCCCCACTATTGAAGAGCTGGGCCTACCTGCAGTAATTAAGGATATAGCAAGGCTACCTAGGGGCTTAATATTAGTAACAGGACCCACTGGCAGCGGGAAATCCACTACTTTAGCTGCTATGGTCAATCTGATAAACCAAGAGAGGAAATGCCATATATTAACTTTGGAGGATCCTATAGAATATTTACATAAACATAATAAGAGTATAGTAAATCAAAGGGAGGTTGGCTCCGATACCAATAGTTTTTCCAATGCCTTAAGAGCTGCATTGAGGCAGGACCCAGATGTAATCCTAGTAGGAGAGATGAGGGATCTGGATACCATAAGTATAGCCCTTACAGCTGCTGAAACTGGCCATTTAGTATTGTCAACCCTACATACAATAGGTGCAGCTAAGACCATAGATAGGATAATAGATGTTTTTCCTCCCCATCAACAACAGCAGATTAGGATTCAATTTTCCTCAGTAATCCAAGCCATTATATCTCAACAACTACTCCCTAAGGCCAATGGACGGGGAAGGGTGGCAGCCTTTGAAGTAATGATAGCCAATCCTGCTATTAGAAATTTAATAAGGGAAGAAAAAATCCATCAAATAGATACTATTATCCAGACAAGTAAAAAACTGGGGATGCAGACCATGGATAATTCCCTATTGGAATTATATAATAAGGGCTTAATATCAAGGGAAACCCTATTGAATCAAGCTGTTAATTTAGACTATATCAAAAGGTATATTCTATAATATGGGGTGATTTTGTGGCCATATACAAGTATAAGGCTATTTCAGAAAGGGGACAAGTATTGGAAGGATACCAGGAGGCCCAGTCGGAAGCAGAAGTGATTACAATATTAAAGAGTAATAATTATTATCCAATAGTTATAGAGGAAGATAGGGGTAGCCATCTAAGGGAGGAATTGATTAGTAAAAGGATTACTAAAAAAGATTTGGCGGTATTTTGCAGGCAATTTTATACTATGTTGAATGCAGGCATTAGTATAATAAATAGTCTAGATATTTTAGAAAGGCAGACGGAAAACAGGACCATAAAAAGGGCTATATCAATTGTTTTAGAGGATGTGCAAAAAGGCTTCACCTTATCGGAGGGGATGAAAAAGCATGGCAAGGTATTTCCTCCCCTATTGGTAAATATGGTGGAAGCAGGGGAGGTAAGCGGTAATCTTGATGTATTGATGGAAAGGATGGCAATCCATTATGAAAAGGAGAATAAGATTGAGAACAAAATAAAAAACGCCCTTATATATCCAGTAGTACTCAGTATAGTTGCTTTAGGAGTTGTAATATTTTTGCTTACAGTAGTTATGCCTACTTTTATATCCATGTTTCAAACTAGTGGCTTAATACTACCTACCCCTACTAGGATACTATTAACTATTAGCGATTGGTTAACTTTGTATTGGTATATATTTATTGGAATTATTTTACTATTTATAGTGGCATTAACCTTTATAGGAAAAACTGAAAATGGAAGGCTTTTTTATGACACCCTTAAAATAAGGATTCCAGGAATAAGGAATATGAATATAAAGATAATTACTTCCAGATTTACCAGAACCCTTTCTACTTTATTGTCCAGCGGTATACCCTTATTACAAGCCTTGGATGTGGTAGGCAGGGTAGTAGGAAATAAGCTGGTGGAAAATCAGATTAAAAAGGCAGGGGAGGATATAAAAAAGGGGGTACCCATGTCCAGGACCATAAAGGATATGAATCTATTCCCCCCCATGGTAGATTCTATGATAAGGATAGGGGAGGAATCAGGAGCCCTAGATGATATCCTCTACAAAACTGCAGATTTCTATGATGAAGAAGTGGAAGCCTCCATGGAAAAGATAACCACCATGCTGGAACCAGTATTGATAGTAATAATGGCATTAGTAATTGGATTTATAGTAATAGCTATGGCACTACCTATGTTTGATATGGTAGGCAATATAGAAATGTAGGTTACTTTGGGAAAATTGTGAATTGTTTAATGGAGCATAAATTATAATGCGGGAAAGCCCATTAGGCTTAAATATCAAAAAATAGATTATCAAATTTTAATAGGGGGGAGGGATTATATAGGGATTAAATAGGAGGAATAATCTATAAATTTTTAAATAAATATAAAGGGGGAGATAAGATGTTTAATTGGATGTCAAAGAAAATAAAAAAGAATAATAAGGGATTTACTTTGGTGGAGTTGGTAGTTGTAATTGCCATATTGGGAATATTAGCTGCTATTGCAGTGCCAAGATTTACAGGCTCTAGAAAAAATGCCGCTGTTGCTGCCCATAATGCTAATGTAAGGACCCTTGAAAGTGCAGCCAATATGTATTTAGTGGATGGTGGAGAAGATACTACTTGGAATAAAGAATCTGTTAGTTGGAAAGATTACCTACAAGAATGGCCGGATATACCTGATTTGGTAAAAAATGATTTGAATATAACTAATGGTAACTATACTGTAGAATATACAGAATATACTGTAAAAATTGAAGATGGTGAAATAACTGTAAAACCATGGTATGTGGAATTAAAAAATGGAAAGATAGAAGAAAAAGTAGAAAAAAATTAACAGGAATAACAGGGCAGCAATAGAGATGATTTACTTAATAAGCATCTGATTCTATTTTGAATATAAAAACAGAATAGTATATATTACAAAGGAGGCCTTCAATGGCTATAATAATATTCCTACTAGGAATCACAATAGGTTCATTTTTAAATGTGTGCATTTATAGAATACCAAAGGGGGAAAGCCTAGTCTTTCCCAGTTCCCATTGTATAAAATGCAATACTCCTTTAAAATGGTACAATCTTATTCCCATAATAAGCTTTATATTACAAAAGGGCAGATGTAGATACTGTAGGGAGGCTATCTCCCTCCAGTATCCAGTGCTGGAATTGTTAACTGGCATTATACTTACCATACTGTACTTCAATATTGGAATCAATATAGATTTCATATACTATTTGTTCCTATTTAGTTTATTGATCATAATTACCTTTATCGATATAAAACATCAAATAATTCCCGATGGATTGATTTTATCAATCCTAATAGGGACAATTCTGTATAAAAGCATCCAATACCTATTATTTGATGTTCCCATCAATTTATTAAATGGACTAATAGGATTTATTATAAGCAGCCTCTTCTTCCTAATCATAATAATAGTATCTAAAGGGGGAATGGGGGGAGGAGATTTAAAGTTAATTGGAGTGTTTGGTTTTATTCTGGGATTTCCTGAAATTATTTTAAATATATTTTTATCCTTTATAATAGGTGGAATGGTTTCCATATTATTATTGGCTTTTAAAATTAAGGGCAGGAAGGATCCCATACCCTTTGGACCATTTATAATATTGGGATTTATTGTTACCCTCTTTTGGGGAACTTGTATTATTAGCTGGTATATTAATAGCTTATTTTAAAAGGTTAATTTATTATATATTTAAGTAAAGGGATGGAAGATTATGAAGGGCTACCACAATAAAGGTTTTATAATGATTACCACATCTTTAATATTGGTAGTTTTGTTGGTATTGTCAGCTTTTGTTCTTACCTTCATGCTTAATGAAAGGCATCAATCAATACAAGAGGAAAATAAAATGGCAGCCTATTATATAGCTAGGGCCGGGGCAGAGGCTACTGAAAAGGCTATATTCAATATGGCTGATGGGGAAATAGAAAAACTTATGGAAAAATTAAACAAATCCCCTAAACCTTTAAAGGTTAATTTAGACAATCTAGATTTTGAAAATGGTGACTTAGAAGTTGAATTGGAGAAGGTCGAAAGTAGTGATAATATAAGGATAGTATCGAAAGGAAGGGCTTTTCTAGGTAAGGATAAAAAGGGCAATGATTCATATGTAGAAGATATAGTAAGGAAGGTAATTGTAGGGGAGAGGGTTGCTGATAAAATAGAATTGAATTATGCCATATTTGCTGCTAGCAAACTGATAATTAGTGGCAATCCAAATGTAGAAGGGGATATAGGTATAGGAAAGAATGGTGAGAAGGTGATATCTGGAAAAATTAATTTAAAAAATGGAAGAATCCGTGAAGGTATTGAAGTAGCTTATCCTTTAATGGATTTTCCTGATATACCATCTGTAGATAAAGTGGATGGGAGTGCTAGTGTTAAATCCATAGGAGAAAGTGTTGAATTTAGCCAGGGATTGGTTACTTTCGATAATGTGGAAATAGATACAATAAAAGGGGATATAGATATTATTGTTAATAGCATAAGCTTTAACAAGGATTTGATCATAAAAGGTTCTGGCAAGGTTAGATTATTTGTAAAGAATCAGATCTATTTCAATGATAATAGTAGTAAGATTAATAAAAATGGAGATCCCAATAAACTTGAAATATATTATTATGGTAAAGGAATAAATATTTCTACCAATTGTGATATTAGGGCCAATATATTTTTAAAAGATGCTGGGGTTAATATAAGCGGCAATACTATAACAGGGAGTGTATTTTGTAATGGAGTAAATTCTATGAATATATCTGGAAATGTAAATAATGGTTTTATATATGCTCCCAGATCCCAAATAAATATAAGTGGTAATGGTAAATTTTCCAATGGTATAGTTGGAAATGAAATAATTATTAGCGGTCAGTGTGACATTACATTTAGAAAAATGGAATTGCCTACAGATTTGTTTGAACCAAATTATTCCGATAAAATTAAAATTATATCTAGTTATTTTGAATAGGATGATAAATATGGATAATAGAGGCTTAACTTTAATAGAGGTTATATTAGCCATAGTTATTATTTCCCTTATAGCTATGGTTTCATTGACAATATTTAATATGGGTTTGAATACTGTAACCCTTTCTGGAGAAAGGACCTTGGATATATACAAACTTCAGGAAAAGGTGGATGGAATAATTAACGATCCTAGCAATATTGGGGAAGATGATACTGTTTCAGTAGAGGAAAGGATAGGGGAGATTGAAGTTACCATTGATGGAGTTATAGAAAAACAAAAAGTGAGTGGGAAATTTATTGCTGTAGAGATAAAAAATGCAAAAAGGGACAACCCTATTAGACTAATAACCTTTATACCATTTGGCAAGGAAGATTAATATGAAAAATAGAAACAATTTATATAGATTAAATACCAAGGGTATTACATTGGTGGAATTAATGCTTATATTGGGGATACTGGCTATTATATTGCAAACCATGTTTTTGATTTTTTCCCTGGGTAATAAAGCTTTTAATGTAAGTAAAGATAAGGGCATTATACAAAAAGAGGTAAGGACTGCGGCAGGCCTTATTGTAAAGGAGATCAAAAATGCCAAGGAGTTAAGTAAGGAGAAATTTATGGGTGAGGATAGCTTTTTCATCCTTTCATTGGAAAAAAAGGATGGCCACAACGCCCTTTGTAGGACTTCCTATTTATCTAAAGAGCAATATGAGAAGTTTTATATTGGACAAGCTATTACTGAGCTGTTATTCTTACCCCTGGAAGGGGATAATATGATTCAGGTAAAAATTAAGGCTGAAGAAAAGGGGCAGGAATATGAATTAAGTTTTCAAATATTACTAGAAAATATAGAATATGTGGATATACCTGAAAGGGGTATATCCAAAATATTCTATACCAAATACCAATAAAGCATAAATTTTTCCATAATTCACCAAACAGGAGGTTGATAGGCCTTGAATCTACCATCTTTTTTAAGAAGAAAAATCCTTTCAATAGACTTAGGAGCATATGAAATAAAGGTTGTAGAAGGAAAGGAAACCAATAAGGGTATTATAGTGTATAAGCACTTTGCCATACCTACACCCAGAGGAGCCTATGATGATGGGCTAATAGTGGACAAGGAATTACTCCATTATGTAATAGATGAGGAGTTTAAAAAGAAGGGAATAAGAACTAAAGATGCCTATTTGACCATAAACAGTTCTCATATAATTACCAGGGAGATTATAATTCCAAAGGTGGAAGAGGACCAAATTGATGGGCTTATTAAATATCAGTTAGAAGACTATATTCCCATGAATCAAGAAAATTATATAGTCCAGTTTAAAAAAATAGGCTCCATATATGAAGAGGGAGTGGAAAAACTTAATATATTACTTATTGCCATTCCAAAAGAAATGGTAGAAGGCCATTATAAACTATTGAAGGATTTGGACTTAAACCCTCTGGTATTGGACTATCAGCCTAATTCTATTGCCAAACTTATCAAGTATAATCAACTGATAAATGAAAACTATCCTACTGAGGATTTAATATTTTCTGCCATCGATATTGGTTATGATACTACTAAAATATCCATAATAAAAAATGGCCTAATACTGGTAAGCAGGACTATTGAAATAGGCGGAAAATACATAGATCAAAATATTTTAAATTTTTTTGAACTGGATCAATTGCAATTGGAAGAAAAGAAAAGGGAGATAGGAAACATAAATAGATTAGAGGACAATGATTCAGATGAGGATGGAATTAAAAGGATTATCCTAAATTCCTTCCAATCCTTAAGTGAAAGGATAGAGGTGGTATTTAGATATTTTTTAACCAGGGAGATAGGTAATGAGATAAATATAATTCTATTATGTGGGGGAAATGCAAATTATGATGGGATAGATAGTTTTTTCTCCAATTATTTTAATATACCCTCAATAAAATTGGAATCCTTTAATAATGTAGTTTTTGATGGAGAATTGGCTAGATACATTCACCCAATAGGTTCAATTATAAGGATGGCAGAGGTGTAAAGATGAAGGACTTAAATTTTTTTGAATCTTATTTGGATAAAAGGGAGTTTAGCATAAATAAGGAGTTTATCTATTATACCCTATCTATTTTACTTATACTATCTATTTTGATTTATTCCATATATAATCAGATTAAAATTAGGATTATTTCAAAGGATATATATAGATTAAGGGTAACTGTGGAGGATGAAAGGACAAATAAAAAGGTGGATCAAGTATCCAATAAGAAGGAAGAACTAGATGAATTGAAGGATTTTGTAGAAAAAATAAAACTATTAGATAATACCCTTGAGGAAGAAAGTGTTATAGATAATAGATTGCTGGAAGCTATCCAATACAGTTTGCCTAATGAAATTTTCCTTACATCGATTAGCATATATACGGAATATATAGAAATAATTGGAGTGGCAGAGGATAAATGGTCTATAGCAGACTTGGTGGGCAATTTAGGGAGAATTGAAGAATTTAAAGAGGTATTTATATCTAATATATCCAAAGGGGACATTTACTATAGTTTTGTTATCAATATAGGCCTAAAGGATGTGAATATGGATGGAGTTAATGGAGAAGATGAGGTTTATGAGGAAACTGACTAGGAGGGAAAGGAATCTATTAATATTATTAATGGTAATTATTATCATTTGGTTAGCCTTTAGATTTGTTATTACTCCTCAGCACGATAGATTGCAGGATTTAATTGGGGAAAAAAGTAAATATGATGAAAGGATATCCTACATGAATTCTATATTGATCCAGGAAGGCAGTATAGAGAAGGAATGGGATAGTTTACATAGGGAAAAGGATAGGATTATCAGTAAATATTTTTCCAATTTGGATCAATCTGAAATAATATACCTTCTAAATGAGCTATTGGGGGATGAAAACATAGAGGTATTGGATATTATATTTTCCAGACCAAGTGAGGAAAAGGTAGGGGACCTACTAGTTGATGCCATGGAGATTACCATCCCCTATAGGGCTAAGTATGAAGGAATAGTTGAGACAATAAGGAGTTTGACCACCAGTCCAAAAAGGATTCTAGTAACTGGTTTAACTATGGATAATCAAGAGGGGGATATGATAGCTGGTAATATATATTTAAAGGCATATGGATTGAAGGGGGCTGGCCATGAAGAGGATAAATTGTTTATATCCCAGTTATCCGATAAGGAAGTATCTAATCCCTTTAAACCCTTTGATAACTATGTTGAAAGCCGGGATGATATTGAGATAGAAGGGGATAATTTTTATGAAGAAGGCACCAACCATATAGCTCAGCATCTTCCTGAATATAATAGGAGCGATGAAAATCAGCTAGCAGAAGGGGTAGATGAGTATAAGAGGGAATTACTGGAGGATTTTGGAAGTGCTTATTTTAACTTTATCCCTTCCAGCAGTATGGTAGAAGGAAATGTTTCAAGATCCTATATTGGGAAATCAGGTAGAAATTCTATAAGGGTCGAATATAATATATTGGCATTAGGGGAGGAAAATAGGGCCTATATCGATCTTTCCCATAGAAATATACTGCTTAAATATCCTCCCTCCACTATAGGGTTGTGGGTACGTTCCTATGCCTATTCTCCTATAACATTGGGAATCAGGCTAAAGGGACAGGCAGGAGAATTAATAGATATGGAACTAATTAAGGGGATAAATTGGACAGGCTGGCAGTATGTAGAGGCACCTCCTCCATCAGACCTATCCCTATATCCATTATACATAGACAAAATATACTTAGAGGTAGCGTACAATAGGGAGGATTATGGAGTTTTATTACTGGATAAATTGGAAGCCAATTATCCTAAAGGGAACCAGTCAAAAGAGGATTTTACCTTTTATATAGTAGAAAAGGGGGATAGTTTAGATAAAATAAGTCTTAAATTTTATGGAACTACTAAAAAGAAAGATATTATTATGAAGCATAATGAAATAAATGACGATAAAGATATTAGGGAAGGGAAGATATTGGTAATACCAAGATAGGGAAGGTGTTGGCTTTGAGAAAAATATTCAATAAATTACCAATATTTATATTTATTATAGTAATTGTTGGTAATTGTTCAATAGCCTTTGCCAATGATAGGGATAGATATATAGAGGCAAGGGAATTTGGAGAGCTGTTTGGTTATAGTGATGGATATTTAGAGGGAATAAAAAATTATTCCACTGGTTTAAAACTATCTTACTATCAAATTAGGCCATCTAGAAATCAAATAACTAAGGAATATGAGGACTATCTCCAAGACCAAGATACTAGATACATATCCTATTTTATATCCGCCTATTATACTGGATTTGAGAAGGGCTATAATGATGGAATTAAAGAAGATGGGGACTTATCTACAGCCAAGGACAATTATGCTAGTTGGTTAGGATCCACTTTGGGGGAGATATTTGGTTATAGGGATTTCTATAATAATAGAAGGGCTAATGGTACTAATGCTTTACCTTCCAATAAGAACCTGATAGAAATGTTCAATTTAAATGGATTCACCTCCCAATATAGACTAGAATTCTTAAGGAAATTCAAAGAGGGTTTTCTAGAGGGTTATCAAGAAGGGTATAGGAGGGCAAATTTTGAACCTATAAGGGTTTCCTATGAAGAAGGAATTAGGGATGGAGAATATTTTGGCCATTTGCTTGGAAAAGTTAATGGGGCTAAGGATTATTTCAATAATATGTCTAGGGATTATAAAAGGGATCTGCCATCTGACAAGAGCATTGAAAGGGAATTTTCCCTATCCAGGGATGGAAAAGAGTATAGGGATGGTTTTATAATTGGTTTTAAAAGGACCTATGAAGAGAGCTATAATGAAACTTTTAGGGCCATGAATGTGGACATGCATTTAAGGGCCTATGAATTGGGTTATTTAGATGGAAAAGATGCTGGAATAAATAAGGGGGAAATACTTGCTACCATTGACTTTTACCTAAAGGATACCAACGATTGGAGAAGACACCTTCCTAACCAGGAGGATATTATAAAAGAATACAATTTAGCCTTAGAATCCAATAGGTATAGGGAGGGGTTTATAGTTGGGTATATAGAGGGATTATCCCAAGGCTATATGGCAAAATTCCAAGACTTACATTGGGAGGAGATAAGGATTAAATCCAAAGCTGAAAAGATTCCCATATCCGGTGGAGAGGTTAAAAGTTTAGATAATATACTTATACTAAATATAGATAAGGGAACTTATTATGCACCGGTAATAGTAGCTATAGATATGATTCCAGATCCTATAAATATGGCTGATGACAGATATATCAAGGCCTCAGACTTTTACAGGGTGGAAATTATAAATCAATTGGGAGAAGCAAATGATGAAAAAACCTTAGAACTGCAATTTGAATACTATGGGGACTACAAGGGAGGAATTTATAAATTAGTGGATGGAAAATGGCTATACATACCATCCATAATAGAAGAGGGTTTTATAAAAGCCAAGGTTAAGCCTAGTTCCTTTAAGGATGGTCCAAATATATACTGTGTTTTAATAGATAAAGAGGCTAAACTACTTAGGGATACAAGGAACCATTGGGCCAGGGATGAAATACTGGCCTTTCAGAGGAGGAATATAATTTCAGGCTATTCCGATAATAGGTTTAGGCCAGATAAAGAAATTACTAAGGGGGAGTTTTTCACTATAATCAGCAAGGTATATAATTGGCAATTGCCTGGGGATAAAAAGGCTAATATCTATAAGAGGGTAATGGACTATGCTTTAAATAATGGGATTATTGAAAAGCCCTTTAAGGGTAATGAATGGGTAACCTATAGAGAAGTAGATGCAATAATGAGGAAAATTACACATTCTAAATCTTTTGCTTGGAGTAATATTGCATCTAAATTGCTGTATGAAAAACTGCACAGAAGTAGAAGTTTGGATTCTCATAATAATCCTATAACTAGGGCTGAAGCGGTTTATATGTTATATATATTAAATGAATAATCCTATTGAAGGGGTTGTTCTATGAAGGATATTAGAGGAAGTACTTTTATAGAGATTATATTGATTATTAGTATAATTTCTATTTTAATATTAATTCCACTAATAAGGGGTGGGGTATTCAAAAGCTATAAGGAAAGGGAAGAGTTAAAGGAATTTATAAAGGATTTAAATTATGCAAGGATTAGGGCTATAGTAGAATCTACAAGGTATAGCGTCAATCTAAAATATGGAGACAATTCCTATACTATTATTAAACATACTAATCCAAAAGAAATCATAAAAAGGAAAGAATTCACAAATGGCATTAGAATTAGAAATTCATCTATAATTAATAACGAAATTGAATTTACCCCTGCTGGAACACCAAGGGATTCAAAGACCATTTATTTAGAGGATAGAAATAGGAATCTAATCAAGATTACCATAAGAGTTGCTACTGGAAAGATAAGCGTTTATTTTGATTAATATGTGTTAATAAGTGAGAAAAATGAAAAAAAAGGGTTTCCTTCTAATAGAAATTTTAATGGGTTTGTTTTTGTTGGGCATAGTATCAGTTACCTGCCTACCCATATTGAATGCAGGGATAGATAATATAAAATTGAACAGGAAGAAGGTAGATATGGTATTTATTGCAGAATCTACCATTGAACAGATTAAATCCTTTGAAAACACCTGGGATGAGGATGAATACCTATTCCATATGCCTTTGATAGATTTGATGGAATTATTTTCAAACCAGAGTTCTGTAAGCATAACACTACCTTCTAATCTAGAAGAAAGTAGTCAGTATAAATGTACTATATACAAGGAAAATTTCGATAAAAATTTGTGGAAGATCCATATTATTATATCACCAACTATGGAGGATAATAGGGTCAAGGATGTTAGTATATGGTTTTTTATGCCTGTACCTAAAAAGGATAGGATTAAATAGAAAAAACAATAATGGGGGTTTTTCTCTAATAGAAATACTGCTGGCCTTAGCTATAGGTTCTATTATATTTATTTCAATGTATTCCATATTGGATTTTACATTAACAGGTTCAAAACTTGCTGATATGGAGGATGAAATATTATTAAATGGCCAGTATGCTCTGGAACATATAAAAAGGGAAATAAGGGAGGCAGATGAGATAATAGGCCTCCATAAGATAGAAGGTGCAGAGGATAAATATGACAATAATTTTGGTTTTGTAATTAAGAAGTATAATGAAACTGCCAGTTATAAGTATAATTATTCTACCTATTATTTTGAAAACAACAAGATTTGGAGAGATGCATTCAATACCAATGTAGATAAATTGCCTAGGGCTGCTAACTTAAAAGGAAGCAATGAGATAGCAGAATACGTAATATCAATTGAGGGTACGGGAATAGATTTTGATTCTAAATTAATCAGATTATCCTTTACATTTAAGGGGGAAGCTGGCAAGGAAAGAAGATTTGAGACACAGCTTGGCATTAGATGTCCAATTTTATATTAGGTATGGGGTGATATTCCAGTGGGTAATGATGGATTTTCGTCTATTATGGCCCTTTTGGTAGCTACCCTTGTTTTGGTTATTGCTGTGTTTATTATATTTTTAGCTAGTATGGAACACCAAATAATTTATTCTAATGCAGACAATCTTCAGGCCTATTATCTATCAGAGGGCAAAATATTCATGGCTTTATATAAGGATGAATATTATAATGATCAGCTTTTACCTAGGCTGGAAACCTATATAAAATACGGTAGATTGTCACCTTTTTACGATCCCTATATACGTTTAAAGGAAGAGGATTTAATTGAAGGGGATAAATTTAATACTATTACTACAAGATTCTACTATAAAAATAATAGGAATTATGTAGACTTGATAACTAGCAGTAATTATAGGGGAATTAACAGTGAGGTAGTAGCAAGAATTATTATACTTAATGACCTATTTGAATTGGGTCATTCCATAATATCAAGAGAAAACATAAGTGGGGACCAGATGGAAAAATATGAATACTTTTTTAGCCATATTGAAGAGAATATAAAAATTCCAGCCACTGGAAATGATATTTTAGGGATGGAAGTTAATGATTATGATATGATAAATATATTAAGGGACACTAATAAAAAAATGAATATTGAATTTTATAGAAATGGCATGGAAGGGCCTGTAAAAAGTCAGGTATTAACGAAGGATGAAATATTTTTATTGGCTAAGAACAATTCTTCCAAACCCGTTAGGCTGACTATTTTATCAGAGGAAAAGGCGGATAATCTATTATTAAAGGGTATTATCTATATAGAAGGGGATTTAGAAATACTTAATGATTTTGAATTCCATGGTATATTGATACTTAATGGTGGCCATCTATATATAGCCCCTTTGGTTAATTTTGAGGTAGAGGGAATAGTATTTATGAAGGATTACATACAGGATGATAGTACAATCCATGCCAGGTATAATTTTGATAAGATTATAAAGTATGGAAATTATTTGCCAATGTTCATATATCCCAAAATAGAATTAATAAAGAGTAATTAGATGAATAGGGGGGATAACTGTGAAGCTTAAAAATTTAATGGAAGATGAAGTCATGTATGCAATAAATAAGATATTGAAGGACAGGGATGATGTATGTACTTGTGAAAAATGCAAATTAGATATTGCAGCTATTGTTTTAAACAATTTGAAACCCAAATATGTGGTTACAGAGAAAGGAAGCCTGTATGCAAGATTAGATACATTGGATTATCAATTTGATGCAGATATAGTAAGTCAGATAGCAATGGCAATTGAAAAAGTAAAGGATGAACCACGGCATGAAAAGGAAAAATAGTTTGAATAATATTGTTTTGATTGGAATGAGCGGAGCTGGTAAATCTACAGTAGGAAAATATATAGCTGATAAATTAAAAATGAGATTTGTAGATACAGATGATATAATAGTAACCAATAGTGGAAAAACAATTAAACATATTTTTGCTGAATATGGTGAAGAATATTTTAGAAGGTTGGAGAAAGAGGTTATTACTAAACTGGCTCCGGTAAGCAATACAGTAATTGCTACTGGGGGTGGGGTGGTTTTAGATAGGGCTAATATAGAGCTGCTAAAAATAAATGGAATTATATTTTTTTTGGAAGCTAGCATAGATACGTTGGTATATAATATTGAAAGAGCAGCCTATAAGGAACACAGGCCCCTTATAGAAAATAGCAATAATAAGAGGAGTAGAATAGAAAGGCTATATTCTAGTAGGGAAAGGCTGTACAGAGAAAGTGCAGATTATAGTATTAAAACAGATAACAAATCCATAGCCCAAATAGGGGATGAAATTATTTTTATTTTTAAAAATATAGACCCTTGTAGTTAATTTTGAGTATTGATATAATTGAATAGCATAATAGGGGAAGATGCAAATGAAAATATTAATAATACATGGGCCTAATATTAACATATTAGGAAGAAGGGATAAATCAGTTTATGGAAATTTTACCTATGAAGAATTAAATAATTTAATCTATGAAAAGTCTAGGGAATTAGGTTTTGAGGTAGATATATTTCATTCAAACTGTGAAGGCCAAATCATAGATAAACTCCATCAGGTAATGGATGCAGATATTGATGGAATCATTATCAATCCCGGTGCCTATACTCATTATAGTATAGCAATAAGAGACGCTATAGAGGTTTTAAAAATACCGGTAATTGAAGTACATTTATCTAATGTATTTGGGCGAGAGGATTTTAGAGAAAAATCTGTAACTGCCCCTGTCTGTACAGGTCAAATATCTGGATTTGGCGTGAACAGTTACATACTAGCCCTAGAGTATTTTAAATTGATGAATTTATAAATTTAAGGAGGATGCATATGATATCAGCAGGTGATTTTAGAAAAGGCATTACTTTTGAAATGGATGGAGAAGTATATCAAATAGTAGATTTTCAGCATGTTAAGCCCGGTAAAGGTGCTGCTTTTGTTAGGGCAAAGGTAAAAAATGTTATGACTGGAACAATAAAAGATATGACATTTAACCCAAACGATAGATTTCCTAAGGCTCATATAGAGACTAAGGAGATGCAATATTTATACAATGATGGCCAACTATATTATTTTATGGATAATGAAACCTATGAGCAATTACCCCTGGAAAGGGATCAAGTGGAAGATGCCATAAAGTATATTAAAGAGAACGATATTGCTATTATTAAATTTTATCAAGGCACCCCATTTCAGGTTGAAGCTCCAAACTTTGTGGAACTGGTAGTAACCCATACTGAACCAGGAGTAAAGGGTGATACAGCAACGGGAGCCACTAAGCCTGCCACATTAGAAACAGGAGCTGTTGTGAATGTTCCCCTATTTGTAAATGTAGGGGATGTTGTAAAAATTGATACTAGGACAGGTGAGTATTTATCCAGAAAATAGGTAATAATAAGTATATAAGAATAAAGGAGGGATATAAATGGAATATCTTTATCAAAGAGTAGCATATCTTAGGGGCTTAGCTGAAGGATTAGGTATTGATGAAGAATCCAAAGAAGGCAAATTACTAATACATATAATAGATGTCCTGGAAGATTTTGCCGATGCCATGGATGAAATAATGGAAGATTATCAGGATTTGGAAGAGTATGTAGGATATATAGATGAAGATTTGATGGATGTAGAAGATGAATTATATGAAGATGATGAGGATTATTATCCATATGAAGATGATGAAGATTTTGAATATGATTTTGATGAAGAATTAGAAGAAGAGCTGGAATATGAAGACTAAAATTTTCAGACCTAAAACCACTGAGGTTTTAGGTCTTTTTTTTGCATATTATTTTTGATGCCTCATACTTATATATAAAGGAGGGACATGTTATGGATGAAAAAGAGATAGGAATATATGAAAATGTATTAGAATATATTAGTTTAGAATTGAGTCAAATATTAAAAAAAATTCCAGATACATATAAGAGTAATGTGGAAGAAATAAGGCTAAGAAATAATGCACCCCTTTCCATTTATATTAAAGGTTCAGATTTTTTTATTACTGAGGAAGGTATTCCAACAAAAAATAAGGATAAGGCTAGATTGGTAAATGGTAAGGAAATAATTAAAACCTTCCAATTGATTAGCAATTATTCCCTTTATGCTTTTGAAGAAGAGATAAGGAATGGATTCATTACTTTAAAAGGGGGGCATAGGGTAGGCATAGGGGGAAAGGTTTTGTATGGAAATAATGGAATAGAGACCATAAAAAATATTTCTTCTTTAAATATCAGGATAGCCAGAGAAAAAATTGGGGTCTCAGATGGGGTTATCAAATACATAGTAGCTTTTCCAAGGACGATACATAATACCTTGATAATCTCTCCTCCTCAATGTGGCAAAACTACTATTTTAAGAGATATAATCAGAAATTTAAGTAATGGACTGCCAATATTTGGGGGTGCAGGTTTAAAGGTGGGAGTAATCGATGAAAGGTCAGAAATTGCAGGTATGTATAATGGGATTCCACAACATGATATTGGCATAAGAACAGATGTATTAGATGGCTGTAATAAAAGGGATGGCACAACTATGTTACTAAGGGCCATGTCGCCAGAAGTTATTGCAATGGATGAAATAGGTAGCATATCCGATGTGGAAGCAATCCATGAAAGTTTGAAGGCGGGGGTTAAGGTAATTGCCACTGTTCATGGCAATACTTTGGAAGACATACTTTCTAGGAGGAGTTTAAGTATTTTAATTAAAGACAAGATTTTTAAAAGGTATATATTTTTGGATAATTCTAAAGGAGTGGGTACAGTAAAGGATATTATCGAAGGAGATTCCTTTACATCTATTAAAAAATAAAGGGAGAGGATTTTATGGGATTAATAAAGATAGTAGGAGGGCTTCTAATCATCCTCTCAACCAGTCTTATAGGCTTTTGCTATGGAAACAGATATTCTAAAAGGATGAATAATCTAATATATATGGAACAATGTTTGAAAATTTTAGAAACAGAAATTGTGTACGGGGCTGTTCCACTACCAGAGGCCTTAAGCAATGTATATAAAAAGGGAAATAAAAAGGTGTCTTTTGTTTTTGAGGATATAAAGAATCACTTGCTAGAAGATAAGACAGGGGATATATACCAGAGTTTCAAAAGTGTGGCTGGCACATTAAATGAAAAATTGGATTTTACGAAAGAGGATGTAGAGATATTCCTCTCTTTGGGACGAGTGTTAGGTTCATCAGACAGGCAGGATCAAGAAAAGAATTTTAAATTAATATTGAATCAAATTGCCATATTGGAAAAGGAAGCAAAATTGGAAAGGGATAAGAATGAAAAGATGTATAAAAATTTAGGGATACTTGCTGGTATTGCAATTGTAATAATTTTGTTATAGGGGAGAGAAGCTTATGAATATTGATCTGATATTTAAAATAGCAAGTATAGGTATACTACTAGGTATACTTCATATAGTTTTAGATAAGGCAGGAAAGGAAGAATTTGCTCATATTGTAAATTTAGTAGGTGTAATTATAGTTTTTACAGTAGTGATAGGTCTAATTTCAAAATTGTTTAATAGCATAAAAACTATTTTCCAATTGTATTAATAGGATGTGATTATATGGAGATTTTACAGATAGTGGGTGTAGGAATAGTAGCAACTGTATTGATAGTTTTACTCCGGCAATCAAATAGATCAGAATACGCTCTATTGGTTAGCCTAGTTACAGGCATAATCATATTTACCTTGATTTTAAATAAATTAAAGTATGTTGTTGAAGTTTTAAACCAGCTAGTTAGAAGTACCGGTGTGGAATTTGCCTATTTTACTACAATACTTAAAATAATTGGAATAGCTTATATAGTTGAATTTGGTGCGCAAATATCAAGGGATGCTGGTGAAAATGCAATAGCATCTAAAATTGAGCTAGGAGGAAAGGTGATTATGATGGTATTAGCCCTACCTATCCTTTTAGCTTTAATGGATTTAGTAGTAAAAATACTTCCCTAAAAGGTGAAAAAATGTTAAAAAACAAGAAACTTTTAATAATAACAATATTATTGGTTTTTATCCCTTCCCTTTACTCCTTTGCTGAAGAGGTGGAGGAAGGGGATATAAAGATAACAGATAAATTTATAGAAGAACAACTAGATAGTCTAAATATAAAAGAATTGGAATTGGTTTTGGAAGACATAGTTAAAGGCAATGAATTTTATTTTCCCAAAATAGATATTAAGGAAACGATTTTATCCATGATAAAAGGAAAGGATACTTTTAGTATAGAGAATGTAGGAAAAGGGCTTGCCAGTATAATATTTAGGGAAATATTAGGCAATTTAAACTTAATATCTCACATTTTAGTAATAGCTGTAGCCAGTGGGGTTTTAACTAATCTGCAAAATGCATTTGAAAGGGATACAGTTACTAAATTAGCCCATTATGCCACTTATATAATATTGTCCATGTTAATGATAAATAGCTTTACATTGGCTTTGGAACTGGGGAAAAAAACTGTAGACCAAATGGTAAATTTCATGCAGATATTACTACCCATATTATTAACCCTGCTAACAGCAGTAGGTGGCCCTAATACCAGGCTGATATTCCATCCCCTTATTATAGGAATAGTTAATGTAATAGGTTCCCTTATAAAAGGGATAGTATTTCCCCTTATATTTTTTTCATTTATTATAGGGGTTATAAGCAATATATCTCAAAAGGTTCAATTCTCAAAGTTGTCTGAATTAATGAGACAAGTAATTATAGTTTTAGTAAGCGCTTCTTTTACTGTATTCATTGGAATAATTACCATATATGGTCTAGGGGCTAATGTGGACGGTGTTACCATAAGGACTGCCAAATTTGCAGTGGATAGTTTTGTACCAATAATAGGGAAATTTCTATCGGATGCAGTAGAAGCAGTAGTAGGCTTTTCTGCCATATTAAAAAATGGGATTGGAATGGTAGGCCTGATAGCGCTGTTTTTAATCTGTGTTGCACCAGCTATTAAGATAACGGTACTAATTTTCATATATAAGACCATTGCAGCATTAATAGAACCTATTACTTCCATTAACGCTTCAACTTGTTTCAATGAAGTAGCCAAAGGTCTCGTATTAATATTAGTGGGACTGCTTTCAGTTGCCACCATGTTTTTTATAACCATTACCATAATAGTGGGTGCAGGAAATACAAGCCTTATGTTTAGGTAGGTGAATTAAATGGGATTTGTTGAGTTTTTGAGGTTATGGGTAAAGGATATGGCTCTAATTTTTATATTGATTTCTATAATAGAAATAGTTTTGCCTAATAGCAATATGAAAAGATACATAAATGTGGTTATGGGCTTTTTAATAATATTGGTGATAATCTCACCAATAGTCAAATTAGTATTGAAGGATTTCAATATGGATAAAGAGGTATTCCATAATATCATGGAGGGAATTGAGTTTGAAAGGGAGGAGAATTCAAAATTTACATCAATTCAAGAAGAACAGGTAAAAAAAATCTATATTAATAAAATAAAGGGAGAGGTTAAGGAATTAGTTGCTGGATGTACAGATCATACAGTAGAGAGCATAAATATTTCAATAGGGGAAGAGGATGGTAATTATGGAGATATAGAGGAAATTGAAATAATACTTAATAAAGGGATTCAAATGGAAAGTAAGGAGGAAACAGGGGATATTATAAAGGTTGCCAATATTGAAACCATATCTATAGGAGAAAAGGGGGATGATTTTGCAGAACTTGTAGAATTGGAAGATAGTAAAGAGATAAAAAAGATTCTTTCCAATAATTACAATATACCTGAGGAGGATATAAGGATTTTTTTAAATACTGTGGAGGAAGGTGAATTGGATGGAGAAGTTGATTGAAAAGATAAAAGAGTATTTGGAAAAAGTGGATAATAGGCAATTAATGAGAAATCTATTCATAGTATTAATAATAGGTATCCTTCTTATAATTGTGGCTGATATTTTTGTCCAATACAAGAAGGGGCCAGATGATAATTTAAGTGGGGAAAGGATTCCAGATACTCCAATATATTCAGATAGGGATTATGGTTCTATTTTGGAAAGCAAATTGGAAGAAATATTAAGTCAGTTAAAGGGGGTTGGTTCAGTAAGGGTTATGGTAACCCTGGAGGATACTGTAGAGAAAGTGCCAGCTTTTAATACTACAAGAAACCAGGAAACCACCAATGAATTGGATTCTCAAGGTGGTACTAGGGAGATTGTTAGAGAAGATACTACAATCCAGGTAGTAACTGGCAGTGAAGGTTCACCAATAGTTTTAAAAGAGATAAAACCTACCGTTAAAGGGGTGATAGTTATAGCTGAAGGAGCAGATGATCTAGAAACAAAGGAGATGCTATATGAAGCGGTTAAAACTGTGCTGGGGATACCCGGCAATAAGGTTGAAGTCTATTGTAGTAAATAGGGAGGGGATAAAATGATTTCAATGAAAAAACCAGCAATAATCTTTATACTAATAGTCCTGTTAGTATTTACTGGCTACATCAATCATAATTTAACTCAACGGGCCATGTCGAAAGTGCCCAATGATTATCAGAAACATGAAGAGATGGAATTGGCTAAACATGTTAATCAAGAAGATGATAAAGAGTTGGTAGAAACACTATCAGAAGGAGAAGAGGAAGAGGATATGGAAATATTGGACAGTAAAGTTACAGGAAGTATTGATGAAATAACTAAGGAAACGGAAGATATAATAGAAGAGACTGTTGCTAAAGAAGACAGCATTAGGTCTAAAAACTATTTTATTGAACAAAGATTATCCAGGGATAAGTTAAGGGCAGGATTAATTGATAGGTTGAATGAAATTGTAAATAATGACAATACTAATGATGAAGTAAGAGCGGAGGCCCAGAAAAAGATAATGGATATTGGAGAAATATCGGAGAAGGAGTTGACCATAGAAGGATTAATAAAGGCTAAAGGATTTGATGATGTACTGGTATTCCTTACAGATGAAAGTGCTAAAGTGGTTGTATCTACTGATAAGCTTACAGAACAGGATGTGGTAAAGATATTGGACATTGTAATGGGGGAAACCAATTTAGAGGCTTCTAATATTAAAATTATGGAAAAGAATTAGAAATGTTTGTAAAAAATCTAAGCCTTTGATATAATAACTCTAAAGACTTTTCTGATCATGGGAGGTGTATTAGGTGTCGGAATTTTCCAAAGATGAAAATATAAAATACGGTACTGTAAAAATAGCTAACGAGGTTGTGGCCATAATAGCAGGTTTGGCTGCTACTGAAGTAGCAGGTGTTGCTGGTATGAGTGGCGGCCTTACTGGTGATATAACTGAAATGTTAGGCATGAAAAACCTTTCTAAAGGTGTGAAAGTGGAGGTAGGCGAAAAGGAAGCTGCTATTGATATATTTATTATAGTAGAGTATGGTTCTAAAATATCGGAAGTTGCAACTGAAGTGCAAAGAAATGTTAAAAATACAGTTGAAACTATGACTGGTTTAGAGGTAGTGGAAGTTAATGTCAATGTACAGGGAGTCAATATACCTAAGGAGGATCCTAAGGCGGATAAAGAACCAAGAGTAAAATAATATTTTACCCTCTGGAAACAGAGGGTAAATTTAAATATTTTTTAGGAGGATGAAATTTAGGATGGCTATTATGGATAGAATAATTTTAACCTTACTTTCCCTATTATTAATACTTTTATCAATTATTACTGTGCTTTCTCCATTTAGTAGATTTAACCAATTGATAATGGAAAATATAAACTTTATTGTCAATTGGGTGAGAAGTAATTATCTGTTTTCTGGTATTGGACTAGCTATTCTATTAATTGGTATAAGGGTTTTATATATAAGTTTAAAGGGAAATGGTAAAACTTCTAAAGAAGCCTACCTTATTCAAAGGACTGATTATGGAGAGGTTAATATTTCATCAGACACTATAATTGGGTTAGTGGAAAGTGTATCCAAAAAATTTTCTGGTATTCGGAATATTAATACTAGGGTAGATATATTAGAAGGTCAACTTTTTATTACTTTAATAGGTGATGTTTCACCAGAAATAAATATACCGGAAACTACTAAGGAGCTTCAACATAAGGTAAAAGAGCATATAGAAAAGTGTACTGGAGTAAATGTTAGTGAAATCAAAGTATTGATAAGCAATGTTGCTACACCTGTAAGAAATGTAAAATGATAGTTGAGGTGTTTTAAAATTGATTAGGGATATATTTCAAGGATTAGTTGAATATATTAAGAAGAACAAGGGCAAGGCCCTAGGTGGGTTTGTTGGATTTTTAATAGGAATACTAATATTGATAATAGGTTTTTTTAAGGCCATGTTTATTATATTATGTACATGGTTAGGATATTTTATTGGAAGTAAAATGGATAATAAAGAAGATTTTAGGGAAGTGTTAGATAAAATCCTTTCTTCAGGTAAAAATTTATAGTATAAAGTCAATACAAGATATGATGAAATAATTGGGGAGGGTTAAAATGGGCAGAAGATATGCAAGGGAATCCACAATGAAATTATTATATCAAATGGAAATGAATTCAGATTTTTCCCAGGATATTATCAATTTATTTTTTGAAAATAATAGTTTTGATGAAGGGGAAAAAAAATATATCGAGGAATCTATCCACACAATAGTTGAAAATATAGAGGAGATAGACTCCCATATTCAAGAGAATATTAGGGGCTGGGACCTACATAGATTGACTAAGATAGATTTATGTACCCTTAGGATTGCCCTATATGAAATGATATATAGGGAAGATATACCTATTGAAGTTTCAATAAATGAAGCTATAGAGATTGCCAAAAAGTACAGCACAGAGGAATCTGCCAAATTTATTAATGGGGTATTGGGTGGTTTTGTTAGAAGAAGGGGTAAAAATGGATAATAAATATTATGTGGGAATTGACACATCTGCCTATACTACTTCCTTAGCTGTAGTAGATGATGATAACAATATTGTATTAGATTTAAGGAAGGTATTGGAGGTAGAAAAGGGCAAGTTAGGGTTAAGGCAGCAGGAGGCAGTGTTTCAGCATATAAATAATTTGCCAGCTTTGATAGGGGAGATGACTGATAAAATTGATATATCTAAAATAGAAACTATTGCATGTAGTAGTAGACCTAGAAATGTGGAAGGATCATATATGCCTGTTTTTGTAGTGGGTAAAGGACAGGCATTTATTTTATCTAAAATATTAGGTAGTAGGTATAAAGAATATAGCCATCAGGAAGGCCATATAGGAGCAGGCATGATAGCTGGTAGTATTGGTGAAAATTCCAGATTTATTAGTCTCCATATTTCTGGGGGAACTACTGAATTACTACTGGTCCATAATTTGAAAGAGAGATTAAAAATAGATATATTAGGGGGAAGTTTAGATTTAAGCATGGGCCAATTAATTGATAGGATTGGGGTTGAATTGGGTTTACCCTTTCCATGTGGTGAAAATATGGATAGAATGGCTCAGAAGGGAAATATACTGGACATTAAAATACCAATTAAGATTAAAGATGGTACCTGGTTTAATCTTTCAGGTATGGAAAATTTTTTTAAGAAATTAATCCATAGCCATAAATATGAAACTGAGGATATATTGGCCACCCTCTTTAATACAATGGCAGATTTTATATTTAAGATAATAATCAACAGTTCCAAAGAGTTTGATATAGATACTGTTTTAATTACCGGAGGTGTATCTGCAAACAAAATTATAAGGAAATACTTGATGGATAATTTGGCTAGTAAAGGAATCAAGGTATTGATACCAGATAGAAGGTTATGTACGGACAATGCTATTGGGATAGCTTTCCTGGGAAAAGAAAAAGATTAGTAGGTGGTTAAGATGGGATCTAGGCCTTTAAAGGTTAGTGAAGTCAATCAGTATATAAAAAGGGTATTTGCAGGAGATTGGCTCCTTTCAGATATTAAGGTGGAAGGAGAAATATCCAATTTTAAACATCACTATAGTGGTCATATGTATTTTTCATTGAAAGATGACAGGGGAAAACTCAAATGTGTTATGTTTAGGTCTGATAACCAGCATGTAGATTTTCCTCTAAAGGATGGGGTAAAGGTTGTAGTATCTGGATATATATCTGTTTACGAAAAAGAGGGAGATTATCAGCTTTATGCCAAGTCAATAAAGGAAAGGGGTGTTGGAGATTTATATTTAGCCTTTGAAGAGTTAAAAAACAAGCTGGAGAAGGAAGGCTTATTCGATCCCCAACACAAAAAGGAACTACCCTTTATGCCTAAAAAGATAGGAATAGTTACCTCCTCTACAGGTGCAGCTATTAGGGATATTATAACTGTTATAAAAAGAAGATTTCCCATAGTAGATATTTTGATATATCCTGTTTTGGTACAAGGGGTACAAGCCCCAAAGGAAATATGTGAGGGACTTAAATATTTAGATAGTAGAGAAGATATTGACGTAATAATTACAGGCAGGGGGGGCGGGTCCATAGAAGAGTTATTTGCCTTTAATGACGAATCTGTGGCCAGGACCATATATGGGATGAAAATACCTGTAGTATCTGCTGTTGGCCATGAGACAGATTTTACTATTGCCGATTTTGTTGCAGATGTAAGAGCTCCAACCCCTTCTGCAGCAGCCGAATTGGTTACTCCTGAACTGGATTTAGTGTTAGAAAGTTTAAATGAAAAATTTACTCGGTTAAATAGGTCCTTTAATTATATATTAAATGAGTATAGGGGCAATTTAAATTATATCAAAAGGAGTCTAGATTTCTATAGTCCTATATACCAACTAAAGGAGAAGATGCAGGAGCTGGATAGTATTTTTAGAAAACTCACTCAAATTATGGAAGCAAAATTGAAAATTAATAGGGATAGATTAGATAATGTATTTACCGTATTAAATTGTTTAAACCCTGTCACTTCTTTGGCCAGGGGTTATAGTATCTTATTAGATGAAAATAACAATATGATCAGTTCTGTAGATAGTTTATCTATAGGTGATGAATTGAATTTATTGATTATAGATGGTACTGTTAAGGTGAAAGTTATAAAAATTGATAAAGGAGAGTTCACTTATGAATAAAGATGATATGACCTATGAGGAAGCTATTAAAGAATTAGAAGAAATTTTAGAGGAGTTGGAAAATGAAGACCTTCCCCTAGAGGTTACATTGGAGAAATATAAAAGGGGCTTATATTTATACAATTATTGCAATAATAAATTGAAGGATATTGAAGGTGAGGTTAAAATATTGCTTAAGGATCAAAATGGGGATTTAATAGAAGAGGATTTTAATGGGGAGGTATAATTGATGAAATTAGATGAAGTAATAGAATATACTAAAAATATAATAGATGAAGAATTGAGAAATTTACTCAAGAATAAGAGGGGTTATCAAGAAAAAATATTTGAATCCATAAATTATAGCCTATTTACAGGAGGTAAAAGGTTAAGTCCTATCCTATTACTTAAGACTTGCGAAATGTTTAGTGGTGACTATAAAAATGCCATCCCCTTTGCGTTGGCAATAGAGATGATACATACCTATTCTTTAATCCATGATGATTTACCAGCAATGGATGACGATGATTTTAGAAGAGGAAAGTTAACAAATCATAAAGTTTTTGGGGAAGCCATTGCTATTTTAGCTGGAGATGGATTATTAAATCTTGCCTTTGAAACCATGATTAATCATACTTTACAAAATTCTAGGACTATTGAAGAATATAGCAGGCATATAAGGGCTATGGATGAAATTGGAAAATATTCAGGGGTTGATGGAATGATAGGTGGCCAGGTGGTAGACCTATTATCTAATGATATTTCCATGGATGAAGATAAGTTGCTATTTATGTATAAATGTAAAACTGCTGCCCTAATTCAAGCATCACTGGTAGCTGGAACCATATTGGGTGGAGGAAATGATGAAGAAATAGAAGATATGAGGAAATTTGGCCTGTATATTGGGTTAGCCTATCAGATTAGGGATGATATATTAGACGAGGAAAAGGATAGGGCTGTACAGAAGCTTACTTATTTGAGTTATAATAGCATTAGGGAAGCAGAGAATAAAATAAGTGAATTAAGTGACAAGGCTATAAATATACTAGAATCCTATAAGGATAAAGATACGGAATTTTTGGAGAAATTAACCTATACCCTAATTAATAGGAAGTATTAGATGGATTATGCTATTATTATCTTTTGCGGGGAAATACATAGTCAAAATTGTGGCTTATTAAAGGCAGCTAGCATACTGCTACTGGCCTTTTAAATTTTTCATGATAGATATTTGTCACAAAGGATTTATTATTGTTTATGGGCCAATAAATTATATGTTATAATGAAAAAATAGTAATATACAGTTTGATCATTAATTTAAAAATAAAAGTTGATTAACAGTTGCCATAAAAAAGTCAACAAAATAACAGAATAGATTAGGTGGGATTAGATGGTAAAAAAAAGGGCTGATGTGTTATTGTTTGAAAAAGGAATAGCAGAATCTAGGGAAAAAGCAAAACGGCTTATTATGGAAGGTTTAGTTTTCATAGAAGACAGAAGAATAGATAAACCTGGAGAAAAAGTCAATGTAGATAGTCCTATTGTAGTAAAGGAAAACCCCCTTGTATATGTTAGCCGAGGAGGTTTAAAACTTGAAAAGGCAATAGATGCCTTTAAACTGGACTTAAAAGATAAAGTAGCCATAGATATTGGAGCTTCTACTGGAGGATTTACCGATTGTATGCTTCAAAAAGGGGCAAAAAAGGTGTATGCCATAGATGTAGGTTATGGGCAGTTAGATTGGAAGCTAAGAAATGATTCCAGGGTTGTTGTCATGGAAAGGACCAATATAAGATATGTAACTAAAGAGGATATTGGTGAAATGGTGGATTTTATTACCATTGATGTTTCATTTATTTCATTAAGATTAGTATTACCTGTTGCAAATCAGCTTTTATCAGAAGAAGGAAATATAGTTGCTTTAATTAAGCCCCAATTTGAGGCAGGGAGGGATAAGGTAGGCAAAAAGGGTTTGGTAAAGGATAAGAAAGTCCATGTAGAGGTTATTAAAAGTATAGTGGAATTTTGTAAAACTATTAATTTGAAGGTTGTTGATTTAGATTTTTCCCCTATTACTGGAACAACAGGTAATATTGAATTTTTGGCCCTAATAACCCAAAATAGCAATAAGCAGGAAATAGATGATCAAATTATTTTAGATACGGTAGATAATGCCCATAGATCTTTAGCTTTGTAAGAGGGAGGAGAAAATGAGAAAGTATACTAGACAGAGACTAATATTGGATTTGATTGAAAATTATGATATAGAAACTCAAGAAGAGTTAGCAGACCATCTATTTAAAAAAGGTATAGAAATAACTCAAGCAACCATCTCAAGGGATATTAAGGAATTGAGACTTGTAAAGGTTTTGACTCCCAATGGCAAGTATAAATATGCAACTATGGATAGCCAATATGAAGGTGTTAATGAAAGGCTGAAAAAAATATTTAAAAGTTCGGTAATAAGTATGGACAAGGCTGAAAATTTAATAGTAATTAAAACCTTGCCCGGTGCTGCACAGATATGCGCATCGGCTATTGATAATCTAAAGATAGATGGAGTTGCAGGAACTATAGCTGGGAATGATACAATATTTGTAGCCGTATTTAGAAGGGATATGGTAGATGTAACCTATGAAAATATACAAACTCTACTCAAGTAGTTTGGGGGTATTTATATGATAGTTGAGTTAAATATTAGTAACTTCGCTATTATAGATGATTTAACCATAAATTTTACTAAGGGGTTTAATGTATTAACTGGAGAAACAGGTGCTGGAAAATCCATAATAATAGAGGGTATTGGGATGCTTTTAGGAGAAAGGGCTAGTAAAGATTTAGTTAGGTCGGGTAAGGAAAAAGCAAGCTTAGAAGGTTTATTCTTTCTGGAAGAGCCAGAAAGAATAAATAGAATATTGGATGAATATGGTATTGATATAGATCCTAACAATTATTTGTTAATATCTAGGGAAATATTTGCTAATGGCAGGAGTGTATCCAGGATTAATGGCAGGACTGTTACTTTGGCCATGCTAAATAAAGTGACTTCTAATCTAGTAGACATTCATGGGCAACATGAACATCAATCTTTACTAAATGTGGACAACCATATAAAACTAATAGATATCTTTGGAGACAATGATTTAAAAACTTTGTTAAGGGCTATTAGGGAAAATTATGAAAAACTGTTGAAAGAAAAGAAAAAGCTAAAGGAGCTATCCTTGGATAGTAGGGAAAGGGATAGGGAAATAGATCTTTTGAGGTATCAGTTAACCGAAATTGATGAAGGGGATTTGCTCAAGTATGACGAAGAAGAGATATTTAATGAGTATAGGAAATTGTCTAATATTAAAGAAATTGGATATACATTAGGGGAAATAGCAGATATTATAAATAGTAGAGATTATAACAATATATCTGTATTGGATGGTATAAACAGATGTATAGCAAAGATGAATAATATAGTAAATTATGATGATACTTTAAAGGAATTTGGTAAGGTACTAGAATACATAAATTTTGAGATACAGGATCTGTCTAGAAATATAATGGCTTATATTGATAATTTGGAAGTAGATGGGGAAAGGTTGGAATTTCTAGAAGAGAGGATTGATGTAATAAATAAACTTAAAAGGAAATATGGAAACACCATAGAGGAGATACTTAATTATAGGGATTCAATTGAAAATAGGCTTGAAATACTAATGAATATTGAAAAAGCAATAGATAAAATTAATAAAAATATAGAGGACATAGAAAAAAAGTTGACGAAAGACTGTGAAAAATTGACTCAAGTTAGAAAAAAAATAAGCAATAATATAGAGACTTCGATTACAAAAGAGTTAAAGGAACTAAATATGGAAAATGTGGTTTTCAAAGTGAATTTTCAGAGATTAGAGCATTTCACAGCTAATGGTTGGGATAAGGTAGAATTTCTTATATCAACCAATAAAGGTGAGGATTTAAAACCTCTATCCAAGATTGTATCTGGTGGAGAGATGTCCAGGATCATGTTAGGCTTTAAGAGGATTTTAGCTGATTATGATAATATAGGATGTCTAATATTTGATGAAATAGACACAGGTATAAGTGGTAGAACTGCCCAGGTGGTAGGTGAGAAGATTAAGGCCATTGGAAGTAAGCGGCAGGTTATATGTATTTCCCATTCACCTCAAATAGCAGCCTTGGCAGATACCCATTTTTTGATTGAAAAGGATACATCAGGGGAAAGGGTTACTACAAGGGTAAGGAAATTAGATTACAATGAGAGAATAGAGGAATTGTCCAGGCTTCTAGGAGGGGTAGATTTAACTGACACTACAAAAATGCATGCCAAGGAAATGCTAGAGATGTCAAAAAATTTAAGCCTATACAACAAATAATTATATGTAGTATATTATTTAGGCTCTTTGTCAATAGTTGGGGTGGGATTTTCTTAAATCCCGCTCCATTACTATTTTTAAGCCTATTTTTGTGTTATGATTGAGATGGATAGAATTACATGTATTTTGGGCACACTTAAATAAACCTAGCTAAAATGTAGGCTTCTTACAGGTATTCACTTTTAGATGTCTATCTAGTACAGTGAAGAATCCTATTACGAAATCTATAAAAGTTTTTAAGTCCAAAGGATATTCGTTTTAATACCTTGATCTTATTGTTGAAACCTTCAGTTGGACCATTAGTATAACCATATTTAAAGGCATTTTTAATTTCCTTATGCCATCTTCTATA
>JAAYEM010000031.1 GCA_012728725.1 Tissierellia bacterium
TTTATTTAAGTGTGCCCAAAATACATGTAATTCTATCCATCTCAATCATAACACAAAAATAAGGGTAAAAATAGTAATGGAGCGGGATTTAAGAAAATCCCACCCCAACTATTGACAAAGAGCCAT
This sequence comes from Tissierellia bacterium, assembly GCA_012728725.1. Taxonomy (GTDB): domain Bacteria; phylum Bacillota; class Clostridia; order Tissierellales; family Tepidimicrobiaceae; genus JAAYEM01. The sequence continues at coordinate 127 of JAAYEM010000031.1, forward strand.
AAAAAAAGGGGCTGTTTCATAACTCCTTTAGGAGTTATGAAACAGCCCCTTTTATTTTTTATTAGTTTTGGTGCCGGTGGTGGGACTCGAACCCACACGTCCTCGAAGGACAACGGATTTTGAGTCCGTCTCGTCTGCCAGTTCCAACACACCGGCTCATTTATTACTTAGTTATAATAACATAAAATTAAAAAATAATCAAGGGTTTTTTATTGTGTTTACTCAACCCTTTATTTAAGGTATACTTAATTATATATGTGGTTATGTTTTAATACTAGGATAATTATCTTTTATCCAATAAAGGGAGTGGTTTGGTGAAGAGCAAAAAAGATCTATTTATGGTTATAGATGGGAGCAGTTTAATACATAGGGCTTTTTATGCTTTACCTCTTTTATCCACAAAGGATGGCCTATATACCAATGGAGTTTTTGGATTTTTAACCATGCTATATAAGATTAAAGAAGATTATCCCATAGACTACCTATGTGTTGTTCTCGATAAAAAAGGGCCTACCTTTAGGCATGAAGCCTTTGATCTATATAAGGCCAATAGGGAGTCATCCCCTAATGAATTGGTCCTTCAGTTTCCAATATTAAAAGAAGTTCTATCAGCAATGAATATAGTCCAGTTAGAACTAGACGGATATGAAGCAGATGACCTTGCAGGGACCTTAGCCAGAATAGGTGAAGAGAATCAATTGGAAGTAGTATTGGTCACAGGGGATAGGGATTATTTACAATTAGCATCTAAGAATACAAAGGTATTGTTAACCAAAAAAGGGATTACTGAATTGGAAGAGTACGATGAGGAAAAGATAATTGCTGAATACGGTATTAAGCCTAAACAATTCATTGATTTGAAGGGTTTAATGGGAGATAAGTCTGACAATATTCCAGGAGTACCTGGAATTGGAGAGAAAACAGGAATAAAATTGCTAAAAGAATTTGGTACTATTGAGGGCATATATGACAATATAGATAAGGTAGGAGGCAAAAAGACTAAAGAATCTTTAATAGAACATAAAAATACTGCATTTCTCAGTAGAAAATTGGGAGAAATAATAAGGAATGTTCCCTTAAATATTTCTATAGATGAACTTAAAGTGAAGGATCCCAATTGGGAGGAGTTGGTTAAATTATACCAGGCCCTTGAATTTAAGAGCCTTTTAGCTAAAATTCCTAGGGATAAGATTAGGGTAGATGAGGACTCTCCTTATGAAAGTGAGTATAAAATTGTAGAAGACGATGAATATGACCCTATCATAAAAGAAATAGAAAGGGAAAAGAAGTTTTGTTTTAAATTCCTATTTGAGGATAACCACTATATTAAAAGTGGAATTCTTGGTATAGGCATAAAGGTAGGGGAGAATACAGCCTTTTATATGGATTTTATAAATAATGATATGGAAAAGTTTGCAAAGGCCTTTAAAGGATATTTTGAATCCCAGGAGATAGAAAAATATGGACACATGATGAAGATGGATATAGTTGGATTATTGAGGCTAAATATAGATATCAATAATATTAAATTTGATACAATGATAGGGCAATACTTATTAAATCCTGCTCAATCCAACTATAGTATCAATCAATTAGGCAAAGAATATTTAAATGTATATGGTATAGATGAAGAGGAATTATTAGGAAAGGGAAAGAAGAAGAAATCCTATAAGGATTTATCAATAGAAACTAGGGCCCAATATATTTCAATGGTTTTAGATCTAATCCCAAGGGTTAGAAAACCTATTGAAAAATTAATAGTAGAACAGGATATGGCTAAACTTTATTATGAAATAGAACTTCCCTTGGTAAAGGTATTGGCTCATATGGAGCACACAGGATTTAAGGTTGATATAGATGTGTTAGAGCAGCTTGGAAAACAGTATCAAGAAGAAATAGACAGTTTAAGTAAGGATATATATGATTTAGCTGGAGGAGAATTTAATATCAATTCCCCAAAACAATTGGGGGAGATATTATTTGAAAAGTTGAAATTACCTGTAATTAAAAGGACAAAAACTGGATATTCAACAGATGCAGAAGTATTGGAGAAATTATCAGGACAACATGAAATAATAGAAAAGATCCTTAAATATAGGCAAATTACAAAGCTAAAGACCACCTATATAGATGGATTAATGAACTTAGTAGATAAGGAGACCCATAAAATTCATTCAACCTTTAATCAAACAGTAACCAACACAGGCAGGATCAGTAGCACTGATCCTAATTTACAGAATATTCCTATCAAGACAGAAGAAGGTAGAGAAATACGAAAGGCCTTTGTGGCACAGAGTGAGGATTATGTTCTTCTAGATGGAGATTATTCACAGATTGAGTTGAGGGTATTGGCCCATATATCTAAGGACCCAAAATTAATGGAAGCCTTCCATAAGGATGAGGATATCCATACTAAAACCGCTTCCCAGGTATTTAATATTCCTAAGGAAGAGGTTACTCCTTTGATGAGAAATAGGGCTAAAGCTGTTAATTTTGGGATTGTATACGGTATAAGTGATTATGGTCTTGCTAAAGATTTGAATATTTCAAGGAAGGAAGCTAAAGAGTATATAGATAATTATCTGAAGAATTACAAGATGGTGAAAAAGTACATGGAGGATATTGTTGAAAAGGGTAAAAAGCAAGGTCATGTGGAAACCATATTGAAGCGTAGAAGATACATTCCAGAGCTTAAATCTAAAAATTTCAATGTAAGATCCTTTGGTGAAAGGATAGCACTAAATACTCCTATACAAGGAAGTGCTGCTGATATTATAAAAGTAGCCATGGTAAAGGTATTTGAAGAGTTAAATAGGAGAAGATTAAAATCTAAATTAATTTTACAAGTTCATGATGAGCTTATTATCGAAACCCATAAGGAAGAAAGGGAAGAAGTTGAAAAAATGATGAGGGATATTATGGAAAATTCCATAAAACTAGATGTACCCTTAAAGGTGGATATAAAAGTTGGTGATAATTGGTATGAAACCATGTAGGCCCAAAATAATCGGTTTGACAGGGGGTATTGCTACTGGCAAATCTACTGTATCCAGTATATTGCAAAAGCTTGGCTTTAAGGTTATTGATGCAGATAAAATAGCCAGGGATGTGGTTGAAAAGGGTAAACCTGCATACAGGGAAATAATTCATACCTTTGGAAAGGATATACTAGATGAATATGGAGATATAAATAGAAGAAAACTGGCTGATATAATATTTGAAAATCCCTTCCACAGGGAAAAACTGAATAGGATTGTTCATCCCTATGTTTTCGTGACTATTAAAGATTCAATAGCTGAATCTGAATGTGAAAAAATAATATTTCTCGATATACCTCTATTAATTGAAGAAATGGATAAATTAAAGGAGCATAAAATTGATATTGATGAAATATGGTTAGTATATGTAGATGAAAGGACCCAATTGGATAGACTTATGAAAAGGGATTCTATAAGTGAAGAAGAAGCTTTAAAAAGAATTAGAGCCCAAATGCCTATAGAGGATAAGAAAAAATACGCTACTAGAATAATAGATAATAGGGTTGATTTAGAAAGGCTGAAAAAACAAGTAGAAGGGATAATAGATGAAACAATATAATTTGCTGGAGGGTTAAATTTGACATGCTTATTTAATAGGGTGCTGAAAAAACTGTTAATAATCGCAATAATATTAGGGATGATGATAGTTGTAGTTTATGTATATTTTGCCTTTACCTATCCTATTAGTTATCAAAATTTAATACTAAAATATTCAAAACAATTTAATGTAGACCCCTATTTGGTAGCTGCCATAATAAATGTGGAGAGTAATTTTGATAAAAATGCCATATCCCATAGGGAAGCTAGAGGGCTTATGCAGATATCTCCAATAACTGGCCGGTGGGCCGCTGAAACATTATCTATTGAAGATTTTAGCCTAGACAAATTATTTGAACCTGATATAAATATAATGATTGGGACCTGGTATTTGAATATGCTGTCTCAAGAGTTTAATAACAATATCCAATTGATTTTAGCTGCCTATAATGGAGGAAGTGGTAATGTAAGCAAATGGTTAGAGGATGAAAAGTATTGTGAAGATGGGGTTAATTTAAAGAAGATTCCATTTAAGGAGACAGAAGAGTACGTTGAAAAAGTATTAAAGAATTATCAGATGTATAAGATTTTATACAAAGATGAATTTAACAATGTATCCCATACAGGGGAGAATCCTTTTATTGGATTGATCCATAATTTTAGGAAAATGATTAAGGGATTAATTTTATACAGATAATGAAGGGGGAGTAGGTTTTGAAGCACAAAAGAATATCAGTATTAGTGTTAATAGCTATTATATTGTTTACAACAATAGGATGTCAAAGAGAAGAGGATAAACCTGTAGAGGCATTGAATACAAATACTGATGAACCAACTGAACATGAGCCAGAATATGGAGGACAATTGGTCCTACCCTTAACTACCCTTTATACTTTAAATCCCTTGATCACTGAAAATGCCAGCTATTATTATTTTAGCAAACTAATTTTTGAGTGTTTGTTTGAGTTAGATAAGGATTTGAATATTATAAATCAACTAGCCGACGACTATACAATAAATGAGGATGGCAGTATAGATATCAGATTGAAAAAGGGAGTTAAGTGGCATGATGGGGAGGAGTTTACAGCAGAAGATGTAGCCTTTACCATTAATACCATAAAACATGCTGATGAAGATACTACATATAAAAAGATATGGCAGTCTATTGCTGGTGCTTTTGGTTCAAAAAATATCAATAGGATAATGGATGTGGAAATAATAGATGATTATAATATAAAGGTTATATTTGATGGGAATTTTAGTCATGGCTTAGAGGCATTGACCTTTCCTATTATACCTAGACATAGGTTCGTATCTGGAAGGGAGAATAGGAATTCATATAGTGCTGCCTTGGAAAAAGAAGACTATATTCCCATTGGAACTGGACCTTATAAATTTGTAGATTATGAGAAATATAAATCTGTAACCTTAGAAGCTTTTGATGGATATAGGGATGGTAGACCCTATATCCATAGGATAATAGGAAAAATATTAGAGGATGATGAGTTGGCCTTAACAGCCTTTGAAACGGGACAAGTTGATTTGGTTACTACCCTGGGAACAGACTGGGAAAAATTCGATCAGAATAATAGGGTTAGGATATTTGAATTTGTTTCCCAAAATTATGAATTTTTAGGTTTTAATTTTTCTAAAGAAATTTTTAGCAGGGAAAATGCTAACAGGTTAAGAAAGGCTATTGCCTATGGAATTGATAGACAAGCTATAATCCAGAGGGTTTATTTAGGTCATGCTACTCAGACGGATCTACCTATCCATCCCGACTCTTGGCTACTGACAGAGGATGCAAATGTTTACGGATACAATTTAAATAAGGCAAAAGAGGAATTGGAGAAATTGGGGTGGCGGGATCTAGATGGGGATGGTTTCTATGAAGATGAGAATGGGCAAAAAATAAGTTTAAGATTGTTAACCAATTCATATAACCCATTAAGATTAAAGGTGGCAGATATGATTGTGGAGGATTTAAATAAGTTAGGGCTTCACGTTGTTAAGGATTATCCAGAAACAATCCCCAGCAATTTGACAGATGAAATGGTGGAAGGCCAATGGGAGGAGGGCAATGTTAGACTTGAAAAGGGGGACTATGATATAGTATTGATGGGTTGGCATTTATCACCAGTGCCAGAACTATCCCTATTTTTTCACTCAAATCAAATTTCATCCAATATAAATTTTATAAGGTATAGCAATGAGGCCATGGATGATGCCTTATATCAAGCCTTTAATGCTTTAGGTAGGGACAGCAAAAAAAGGGCTTATAATAGGCTTCAAACTATAATTATAGAGGAACTGCCTTATGTTAGTTTGTTTTTTAAAAACAGGGCCCTATTAATAGATAAAAAAATAATGGGAGATATAGATCCAAACTTTCATAATATATATAGAAATATTGACAAATGGTATATACCTAAAGAATTCCAGCAAAAATTAGTTGAAAATGAATAAGATTTTAATTATAATTGTATTTGGAACACTAAATATAGATTGCGGGAATGGTGGAACTAGGTAGACACGCTATCTTGAGGGGGTAGTGGGCATAGCCCGTGAGGGTTCGAGTCCCTCTTCCCGCACCAAAACTATAGGAAATCATATACATGTTAGGTATATGATTTTTTTTTATAAAGAGTAGGAAAGTCCTATCTATAATAATCTAATTAAAGGACTTTTCCTTGCGAGTTTCAACAAAAGCCTATTAATAATATTTCAGTAGAGGCTTTTGTTTCAATTATAAAGTACCCAAAAGGTGGTTAATTATGGATAGGGCCATAATTCATGTAGATATGGACGCTTTTTTTGCTTCAATAGAACAGAGGGATAATCCAAGCTTAATAGGTAAGCCTGTAATAGTAGGAGGTATTAGCGATAGGGGAGTAGTATGTACTGCTTCCTATGAGGCTAGAAGGTATGGGGTCCATTCTGCTATGGCAGGGAAAATTGCTAGAAGATTATGCCCCCAAGGTATATATTTGCCAGTAAATATGAAAAAATACAAGGAAGTGTCTAAGGAAATATATAAAATATTTAAAAGGTATTCAGATGTCATAGAACCAGTATCCATTGATGAGGCCTTTATCGATGTAACTGGTCAGGATCCTTTATCGGTAGCAAAAACAATAAAGAAGGATATTAGGGATGAACTTAGGCTTACCGCTTCTATTGGCATATCTATCAACAAATTCTTAGCCAAATTAGCCTCTGATATAGAAAAGCCTGATGGTTTGACTATTATAAGAAAAGAGGAGATTATAGATTTTTTAAGACCCCTTCCAGTAAACAAGATTTGGGGAGTCGGGCCCAGGATGGAAAGGGAGTTGAATAAACTAGGTATCTATTATATAGGTGATATTCAAGCTTATGATGTAGATGTACTTATATCCTTGTTTGGGAAAAGGGGAAGGGAGCTATATGATTTTTCCTATGGTATAGATCTAAGACCTGTAGAAAATCATGTTATAAATCAATCCCTAGGGGAAGAGGAGACCTTTGAAGAGGACATAGAGGATATGGATTTTTTAATCCATAAGCTTAAAACTTTTTCCTTTAATCTATCAAATAAATTAATTTCCAAGGATTCCCTTATAAAGACCATTACCGTTAAAATAAAGTACAGCGATTTTAGAGTGGAAACAAGAAGCATGACTTTAAATATACCTACTAATGATCCCGATACAATTTTTAATGTAAGCAAGGGTATATTATTGACTAAGTTTAATATAAATAAGAGCATCAGGTTAATTGGGATAACCCTTTCCAATTTAATCTATCCTGAGGAGCCTTTCCAATTGAGTATGAAACTCTAGAATATTGATATAAGAGAGGGAAATATAATGAAAACTAATATTGATGGAAAAACAAAGCTTTTAGGATTGTTTGCCGATCCCTGCACCCATAGCAATTCACCATTAATACATAATAAATCCTTCCAAATATTAGGTATCAATATGGTATATTTAGCCTTCCAGGTTAATGAAACAAATATCAAGGAGGCTATTGATGCTCTAAAAACCCTTCAAATGGTAGGGGCCAATTTATCTATGCCCAATAAAAGAATAGCTATTCCCTATCTGGATAGGCTATCCCCTGAGGCTGAACTTATAGGAGCAGTTAATACCATTGTTAATGATGATGGGATTTTAACAGGCTATATTACCGACGGAATTGGATATGTAAAAAGTTTAGAGGAGGAAGGGATAAATATTAGGGATAAAAAGATTACAGTAGTAGGAGCTGGGGGAGCAGGAGCTGCCATATGTATTCAGTCTGCTTTAGAAGGGGCTAGGGAGATTGCAATATTTAATAGGACTTTGGAAAAGGCCCAATCTATAGCCAATAAGATAAATGATAGTACAGCTTGTAAGGCCAGCCCTTATAGTTTAAAGGAATATGAAGCCTTAAAAAGGGAGATGATGGATAGCCATATATTTACCAATGCAACAAATATTGGTATGGGGAGGTTTGAAAATGAAAGTTTGATAGAGGATGATGACTTTTTTAGGGAAGATCTAGTAGTGGTGGATATCATATACAATCCACGGAAAACTAAAATGCTGGAAATGGCAGAGAAAAAAGGCTGCAAAATTATTAATGGTATGGGTATGCTAATCCATCAGGCAGCTGAAGCCTTTAGATTGTGGACTGGGGAAAATATGCCTATAGAATACATAAAAGATATTTTTAATAAGGAGGATATAAAGGGTTAACAGTTTAAGGTAATATCCTTTTATCAATAATAATAAGGAAATTCAGCAATACAAGAAGATATCCGCCATATTATTCGATTATTAATTTGCTTATTGATGGCCTTTCTAATATTTGTAAGCTTGTTAATAAAATCTCAAATCTTCTATAGGCTATACATTATTTCAAAATAATGTTATAATGTAGATTGTAAGTTGCTAATTATGCCTGTCTTATTTGGACTACACTGGAAATATTATCTTATTGATGCCAAATTGTTGAAATTAATTCAAAATTTTTTATTGTTTTAAATGATTGATATATCAATCATTTAAATAGCAAAAGAATAATAAAAGAAGAGGTGGAAGAGGATGAAGTTAGAAAATCTCACTTTTAAAGGTGGGGTGAATGTACCACATCATAAGGAATTGACCGAAAAAATTCCAATAGAAAAGGCTGAAGAACCAGCAGTAGTCGCAATTCCATTACATCAACATACAGGAGCTCCATGTGAACCACTAGTTAAGGTAGGAGATACTGTAAAGATTGGCCAAAAAATTGGAGAAGCACAAGCTTTTGTTTCAGCACCTGTACACTCATCTGTATCTGGTACGGTAAAAAGCATTACCCCCATGGCTATCCCCACAGGTCTTACTGTAAATTGTGTTGTTATCGAGTCTGATGGCAAAAATGAATTACACGAATCAGTAAAGCCAAAGGGGAAATTAGAGGATCTGTCTCCTAAAGAGATTATTGAAATAATCAAAGAAGCAGGCATTACAGGCATGGGAGGGGCAGGTTTTCCAACTCATGTAAAATTATCTCCACCACCTGAAAAAAAGATTGATACCATCATAGTTAATGGTGCAGAATGTGAGCCTTACTTAACTGCAGACCATAGATTGATGGTTGAAGAACCTGAAAAGATTGTATTTGGTTTGAAGGCTATTATGAAGGCAGTAGGGGTGGAGAGAGGAATAATAGGCATTGAGAAAAACAAACCAGATGCAATACTAGCCTTAAAAGAAGCTAGCAAGGATGAGGAAAATATACATGTAGCATCATTAAAGGTTAAATATCCTCAAGGGGACGAGAAAAGATTGATCAATGCTATAACAGGAAGAAAGGTTCCATCTGGTGGACTACCCATGGATGTAGGTGCCATAGTGTGCAATGCTTCTACAACTTTAGCCATAGCAGAAGCAATTTTAGAAGGAAAGCCTTTGTATGAGAGAGTTGTAACTATTACAGGAAAGGGAGTTAAGGAACCTAAAAATCTTAAGGTGAAAATTGGGACATCCTTTAAGGATGTAATTGAACAATGTGGTGGCTTTAATGAAGGAGCCCCTGGCAAGGTTATAATGGGGGGACCAATGATGGGAATAAGCCAATTTTCAATCGATGTACCAGTCATAAAGGGTTCAGGGGGCATATTGGTTTTAACAGAAGAGGAAGCAAGGCCAGAACCTGTATTACCTTGTATTAGATGTGGAAAATGTCTAGAGGTATGTCCAGTGAGGCTACAGCCCTTATATATAAGTAGTTATGCTTTAAAGAGTGATTTTGGTAAAGCAGAAAAGTTTAATGCTTTAGATTGTATAGAATGTGGAGCATGCTCATATATTTGCCCAGCTAAAAGACCTTTAGCCGAATCCATTAGATTGGCCAAAAGGGAAATACTTGCTAAAAGAAAAGCAAAATAGATAGGAGGATATGAAATGGATAGTAAAGTAATGGATACTTCTAAAGCTAAGGATCTAGCTTTAGAAAATATGTTGTTAGTCACTTCATCTCCTCACATAAGATCCAGGGAATCTGTACAGAGGATAATGTTAGATGTAATAATTGCACTTATACCAGCAACCATCGGAAGTGTCTACTTTTTTGGAATTAATGCATTAAAATTAATATTGATTTCTGTTGCATCTGCTGTATTTTTTGAGGCAATTATTCAAAAGGCATTTAAAAGACCTGTAACCATAAACGATTTTTCAGCAATAATAACTGGTATATTGATTGCTTTTAATTTGCCAGCTAGTGCACCTTGGTGGTTGCCTATTATGGGTTCAGCTTTTGCCATAATTGTAGTAAAACAATTTTTTGGCGGTTTAGGCTCTAACTTCATGAATCCGGCACTGGCAGCTAGGGCAATGCTTTTAACTTCCTGGCCCACCCATATGGCCACTTTTACTGGAACTAGACCAGATGTAGTAGCCACAGCTACACCCTTGGCCATAATGAAGTATGGAATGTCCGCTGATAGTACTGCATCTGCAACGGTTGAAGCTGCAACTTCCGCATCTTCAGCAGCAGGAGCAGAGCTACCTACTCTGTGGAACATGTTTATAGGGAATATTCCTGGAGCCATAGGAGAGACTTCAGTTTTACTATTGTTAATAGGTGCAGCCTATTTAATAATTAGGCAGGTTATAGACTGGAAGATTCCAGTATTCTATATAGGTACAACCTTTATAATGTTGGTATTATTGGGAGTAGAGGCAGAATTCTTACCCTACCATATACTAGGTGGTGGATTGATTTTAGGAGCTTTTTATATGGCTACAGACTATGCATCTTCCCCAGTAACTCCTAAAGGTAGAATTATATTTGCCATAGGGGCAGGATTTTTGACAGCTTTAATTAGGGTGAAGGGTGGATATCCAGAAGGAGTATCCTATTCCATACTATTAATGAATGTGGCTACACCTTTAATTGAAAAGTTCACAAGGCCTAGAGTATTTGGGGAGGTGAAAAAATAATGAACGAAACCATAAAATTGGGATTAATATTGTTCGTTATTACAGCTGCAGCAGCTTTAGTTCTAGGTGCATCTAATATGGTAACTTATGAAAGAATTGCAGAAGCTGATAGATTAGCCAATGAGAGGGCAAAAATGGAAGTGTTAGATATGGCCGATAGTTTTAATCCACTAGATGACAGTGAATTGAAGGAGATAATAGGCGACAATACCAATATAGTTGAAATAAATGAAGGATACAAAGGAAGCGAATTGGTTGGATATACTTTCAATGTAAAGGTTAATGGTTACGGTGATCAAATAACCTTTATGATAGGTATATCTAAAGATGGTAGTATAACTGGAATTAAAATATTAAACCACTCAGAAACTCCAGGCCTAGGAGCTAATGCAACTAAATCTTATTTCACCAATTCCTTTAAGGGTAAAACTCTATCAAGTGAAATCGTAGCAGTTAAAAGTCCACAAGCCGACAATGAGGTTCAAGCCATTACTAGTGCAACTATAACTACAAATGCAATAGTAGATGGAGTGAATTTAGTAAGAGAGATATATAATTCAGAGTTAGCTAATTAGGCATTTTGTGGAGGTGAAGAAATTGAAGTTGTCCAAAATATTTTATAATGGATTAGTAAAAGAGAATCCTATTTTTGTTCAATTGATAGGAATGTGTTCTGTTTTAGCGGTAACTACTTCTGTAATTAATGGTTTGGGAATGGGATTGGCTGCAACAGTAGTGTTAGTGGGATCAAATGTAGTTATTTCCTTGTTAAGAAAGGTAATTCCAGATAAAATTCGTATACCAGCTTTTATTGTAGTTATTGCAACTTTTGTTACCATAGTAGAGATGTTTATGAAAGCTTATGCTCAAGAACTATATAATGCATTAGGTATATTTATACCTTTGATAGTAGTTAATTGTATGATTCTAGCTAGAGCAGAAGCCTTCGCTTCTAAAAATGGGGTACTAGCTTCAGCCGTTGATGGATTAGGCATGGGATTAGGATATTCTGTGGCTTTGCTTATATTAAGTTCTTTAAGGGAAATTTTAGGTTCTGGAAGTATATTCGATATACAACTATTTGGTCCTTCCTTTGAACCAGCATTGATATTTATAATGCCACCAGGAGCATTTATTTTACTTGGAATATTAATAGGAGTTTTTAATAGTATTAGGAAGAAGCAAGCTAGTAAAGAAGCATTGGCAAAGGGGGATGTTGAATGAGACTTTTTACTATATTGATAAGTACCATTTTTGTTAACAACTATGTAGTAGCCCGCTTTTTGGGAATATGCCCCTTTTTAGGTGTATCCAATAAAACCGAAACGGCAACTGGCATGAGTTTAGCAGTAACCTTTGTTGTTACATTGTCTTCAATAATTACTTATATAATCCATCATTTGATATTAGCTAACTTAGGATTGGAATATCTGCAAACTATAGTATTTATCCTTGTTATAGCTGCACTGGTCCAATTTGTTGAAATGGTATTAAAAAAGACAAGTCCAACCTTATATAATGCATTGGGGGTATATCTTCCATTAATAACAACCAACTGTGTGGTTCTTGGAGTTGCAATACTAAATATCCAAGAGAAATACAACTTGCTAGAGACCATAGTAAATGCCTTTGGAGCATCTGTTGGTTTTGGTTTGGCTTTAATACTTATTTCGGCCATAAGAGAGCAGTTTGAAATAATAGATATACCAGAAGCCTTAGAAGGTTTTCCAATAGCTTTGATAACTGCAGGTCTTATGTCCATAGCATTTTTAGGTTTTAATGGACTTGTATAGGAGGTAATAAGATGAGTGGAATATTATATCCAATTATTGTATTAGGTGGTTTAGGACTTCTCTTTGGGGCAAGTCTTTCCTTGGCATCAAAGGTTTTTGCAGTAGAAACTAATCCAAAAGCTGATGAAATAAGGCAAGCTCTGCCTGGTGCCAATTGTGGAGCTTGTGGATTCCCAGGCTGTGATGGACTCGCAAATGCCATTGCTGAAGGAGAAGCTCCAGTTAATGCCTGTAGCGTTGGAGGAAAGCCTGTAGCAGATAAGATAGCTGATATAATGGGAATTAGTGGAGTAGAAGTTGTAAGACAAGTGGCAACGGTATTATGTCAGGGAGATTGTAATAAGGCAAAAAACAAATATGTATATAATGGTATAATGGACTGTAGAGCTCAAAACATATTAGCCGGTGGAAGCAAATCTTGTTCCTATGGTTGTTTAGGTTGTGGCACATGTAAGGATGTATGTGAATTTGATGCAATTGAAATAGTAGATGGGGTTGCAGTTGTTGATAAGGATAAATGTGTAGCTTGTAAAAAATGTATAGATGTTTGTCCAAAGAAGATAATTGAGCTGGTGCCTTATGATAATCAAGTAGTGGTGAAATGCAAGAGCAAGGATCCAGGAAAGGTAGTTAGAGGAAATTGTAGCATTGGTTGTATTGGCTGTAAAATTTGCGTAAAAAATTGCCCAGTTGATGCCTTTACTTTCGAGGACAATTTAGCAAAAATTAACTATGAAAAATGTACAAACTGCGGTATATGTGCTGAAAAATGTCCTACAAAAGCTATATTTTCAAGCTTAGGTGAATCAAAAGTTGCAGTGTAATAAGTACTTATAAAGAGCCTATAATTAGGCTCTTTTAATTTTGATATTTTTCCCTTATAATAATAAAAGATGGAGATTTGGGGATTAATGTATTTTATTATGGTTGTTCTGTTTATATTTAGTATGGCATAAAATATACTTTATTGAAGGTGAAATATTAGATTTATTTAACAATTGTTTAATTTAATTCTGGCTTGTAAATGGAAAATATAAATGATAAACTAATGATGGTATGTAAAATGTATACTTTTAAAGGGTGAATATGTTGACTAAGGGCGATAAATATTTGATCCTGTCCATTATAATCATCAGTGTATTATCCTTGGTTTACGTAAAAAATCTAGCTGTTAACCATGGGAAAAAATATATTAGTGTACAAGTAAATGGTGAAGAGGTAAAAAGAATTTTTTTTGATGATAAAATAATAGGCAAAACCTACCCCATTGAAACTGAATATGGGTATAATTTAATAGAAGTTGCTGATGGAAAAGTGAGGGTAATAGAAGCAGATTGTCCTGACCAGCTAGACGTAAAACAAGGCTATATATCTAAAGTTGGAGAAGTAATAGTATGTCTACCAAATAGGTTAGTAATAGAGATAAAAGGGATCCATGATGAAAGGGATATAGATTATATGAGCCATTAGAAGGTGGAAAGATAAATGGGTGGTATAAAGAGATTAATATTTTTGTCCTTATTGGTTTCAATTGGGTTAGGATTAAGTGTAATAGAATCAATGATGCCAGTATCCTTTGTGGCACCAGGGGCAAAACTTGGATTGTCCAATATAGTAATACTGATAACTTTAGTTATATTTGGTTTTAAAGACGCACTGACAGTAGGTATTCTTAAATCCATAGTACTTACCCTGATTACAGGTGGTGTTATAAGCTTTATTTATAGCCTGTCTGGTTATATAGTTAGCTGTATATTGATGTATTTTATTTATAGGAATTTTTCTAATATATTCAGTTTAATTGGGGTTAGTATATTTGGAGCCTTAGGTCACAATTTTGCCCAGGTACTGGTGGCAAGTTTGATGATGAAAAATTTTAGGATATTTTCCTATTTACCCCTACTATTATTGACAGGGCTTTTCACTGGCTATTTTGTAGGGTTAGCATCAATGTATATATCAAGGAATCTACAAAAGACTTTTAACAATATATTTTACACTAAAGGCTAAGGTGGTAGTATGAATAAAGTTATACTTGCTTCAGGATCTCCAAGAAGAAGGGAGCTACTATCAAAATATAATTTAGAACCTATTATAGTTATACCACAAGTAGAGGAGAAGATCTCTCCAGAGGAGAGGGTTGACCAGATAGCTATGGCCCTTGCCTTTGAAAAAGCAAAACAGGTAGCAGATAAGTTTAACAATGGAGAGATAGTTATTGGGGCAGATACTATAGTAGCTTGTGAAGGGAAAATTCTTGGCAAACCCAAAGATGAATATGAAGCTAGGGAAATGATAAGATTTCTGAGTGGTAAAACCCATGAAGTGGTGACTGGTATAAGCATAGTAAAAGCAAATTCCAATATAAAGATTATAGACTATGAAAAGACTTTAGTAAAATTCAGGAAACTATCTAATGAAAAAATAGAAAACTATATCAGTACTAAAGAATATGTGGACAAAGCTGGAGCCTATGGTATCCAGGGAATTGGAGGACTATTGGTAGAAAAAATAGATGGATGCTATTTCAATGTAGTAGGATTACCTATAAGCAAATTGGATGCTTTATTAGAAAAGCATTTCAATATAAGATTACTATAATATGTAGGTGATCTTATATGGAAGGAAAAACTTATACGAAAGCTAGTTATACTATAAAGGATCTGCCATTAAATGAAAGGCCTAGAGAAAAGCTGTTAAAGTATGGGGTTAGCTCCCTATCCAATGCTGAATTGATTGCAGTTATTATAAGGACAGGGCATTTAAACGATACAGCAATCGATTTGGCCAATAGAATCCTAAGCATGGACAGTAGTGGAATTAGCTATTTATCCCAAGTGGAAGTTGAAGAGTTAAAAAAGATAAAAGGAGTTGGGAATTGTAAAGCAGCCCAGATTGTAGCAGCTATAGAATTAGGAAAAAGGATATCTAACCGTGGAGGGGGAGACAAGCTTAAGGTAGATTCACCCCATATTGTTGCTGAGTTGCTTATGGAAGAGATGAGGTATTTAAAAAGGGAACATTTTAGGATACTTATTCTGGATACAAAAAATCAGATTATTAGTATCCAGGATGTATCTATAGGAAATTTAAATTCTTCTATAGTTCATCCTAGAGAGGTTTTTAGAATGGCAATTAAAAGAAGTGCCAATTCGATTATATTAGTACATAATCACCCAAGTGGTGATCCTACACCAAGTAAAGAAGATATTAATATAACGCATAGATTAATCGATGCAGGCAATATAATAGGGATTAAGGTTTTAGATCATATAATAATTGGTGATAATAAGTATGTAAGTTTAAAGCAGGAAAAAATTATATAATATTAGAAATTAGGCTATAAAAGGAAGGAGCAGAAGATATGGGAATAATTAATGCATTCGTAAAGGATATGGGTATTGATTTAGGGACAGCAAATACATTGGTCTATATTAAAGGAAAAGATATTGTTATAAGGGAACCTTCAGTAGTTGCAATCCAAACAAATACAAAACAGGTATTGGCTGTTGGAGAAGAAGCCAAGAGGATGATAGGTAGGACTCCAGGCAATATTATTGCAATTAGACCTTTAAAGGATGGAGTTATAGCTGATTTTGAAGTAACTCAAAGCATGCTCAAATATTTTATTAGGCGGGCTATGCAAAGGCGTTCATTATTCCAACCAAGGGTAGTAGTTTGTGTACCTAGTGGAGTTACTGAAGTTGAAAAAAGAGCAGTAGAAGAGGCAGCTATTCATGCTGGAGCAAGGGATGCTTATTTAATAGAAGAGCCAATGGCTGCAGCAATAGGTGCAGGCCTACCTGTTCATGAACCTACAGGCAGTTTAATAGTAGACATTGGAGGGGGAACAACAGAAGTAGCTGTTATTTCTTTAGGGGGGATAGTTACAAGCAAATCCATTAGAGTTGGTGGAGATGAATTAGATGAATCCATAGTCAACTATATTAAGAAAGAATATAGTTTAATGATAGGAGAACGGACTGCAGAGGATATTAAAATTAATATTGGTTCTGCCTATGTAGATAATAAAAAAGAGACTAAAATGAGTATACGGGGTAGGGATTTAATAACTGGTCTACCAAAGACCATAGAAGTAACATCTAAAGAGATATACCTGGCAATGAAAGAGCAGATTTTTAATATATTAGATGCAATAAAATCCACATTAGAAAAAACCCCACCAGAGTTGGCTGCAGATATTATAGAGCAGGGAATAATGCTAACAGGTGGAGGGGCTTTATTAGATGGAATTGATAAATTAATAGCTTTGGAAACCAATATGCCAGTTAATATAGCGGAAAACCCATTGGATTGTGTGGCTATAGGTACTGGGAAAGCACTGGAGAGCATAGAAATATTAAAGAAAACATTGCCCAATAATAAACGAATAGGCTAAGTGGTGATGCTATGTCCTTTTTAAAGAAATATAAAAATAGAATGATAGTAGCTATTGTTGCTATCATTCTAATTATTATTATCGGTATAACTAGCAATGAAAGATTGGCTATAACTGGAGTAGAAAGGGTAATAGGAGATATTTTTGCTCCAGTGCAAAAATTTTTTTTTAGTATTGGTAGAAGGACATCAGATTATTTTAGCTTTATTAAAAATATTGGAACATTAAAGGAAGAAAATGAGGAACTGAAAACAAAGGTTATCCAATTAGAGGAGAAAATTAGAATTTATGAAGATATAATTGGAAAAGCAGATTATTTGAAAAATGAAGTAGAATTGATGAAAAAGACTAATTATAAGTTAATACCTGGTCAAGTAATAGCAAAAGAGCCGGGAAACTGGTTCGATAGATTTACCATAGATAAGGGATTAAAAGACGGGGTCAAAAAAGGGGATACTGTTATACAAGCAGTGGAAACAGATGAAAACATAGTTCAGGAAGGAATAGTAGGAAGAGTGGTAGAGGTAGGAGATAATTGGGCTAAAGTAGTTTCTGTTATCGATGAAAATAGCAAGATTTCCTTTAAGGTAATTAGGACCCAGGATGGGGGAATCATATCAGGGAGTGTTGATGGTAAATTAACTGGCTATTTGTTTGATTATAAAGCAGATGTTATGAAGGGAGACAAGCTGTTTAGTTCTGGTTTAGGTGGAGTATATGTTAAGGATTTATATATAGGTGAGATTACAGAAGTAATAAAAAAAGATGAGGATTTGATGAAATATATTGAAATTGAGCCGGCTGTAGATTTTAAAAAGATATATAAGGTTTTTATAATATCAGATTGATAGAGGGATTGATTTGAGCGTATTTGCTATTGGATTAATAATTGTAGTTAATTTCATATTTCAATCTACCATATTGCCCTATTTTAATATATTTGATGTAGTCCCTAACACCAGCCTTATACTTATAGTAATAATTAGTTTGCTAAAAGGCAAAAAAACTGGAAGTCTTATAGGGCTTATAATTGGCCTATTACAGGATATTATCTTTAGTCCTGTAATAGGCATAAATGGGTTTATTTACTTTTTTGTAGGTTACTTAATAGGTATGATAGAGAATAAACTATCAAAGGATAATGTTTTAATACCTTTTATTATGACTATGGGGGCTACAGTTGGATACCATCTACTTTATTATGTATTTATGTATTTTTTAGCCTACAATATATCCTTTTACAGTTTCTTCAGGAAGGTAGTAGTTATTGAAATGATCTGTAATAGCCTCTTATCTTTAGTAATCTATAAATGGTTTTCAAGAAAATTTGTTACCCCTTTTATGAGCTTTAAAAGGAGATAGGAGTGGTTAATTTGAAGATAATAGAAAAGATAAAAAACAGATACAATATACTCACCATTCTATTAACCATAGGCATGCTAGTTCTTTCCTTTAGATTGGCCACTTTGACCATAGTAGAAGGGGATAAGTATAGGGATATATCAGACAATAAAAGGCTAAAAGAGATTTATATTACTGCCCCTAGAGGGGAGATAAGGGATAGGTATGGTAGATTGTTGGCAGGAAACAAACCTAGTTTTACAGTACAAATTTTAAAGGATGAACTAAATATAAAGGATAGGGACAAGAAAAATAATACCTTGTTAACCTTAGCCCGACTATTGGAAGAGGATGGAGTTATATATGTAGATGAGTTTCCTATCGAGTTTAATATATTTGAATATAGTAGTGAGGAAGTATACGAGACTGAAAAGTTGACTCCTACAGATAAGGTAATCGACATAATAATATCTAACAATCTATTAGACCAGATATTGGATACCTATTATGTAAATCCCGACTACAATGAGCATTATCAATTTATAACTATAAATAAGGCTATTAATGCATTGGAAAATAGAGGTATAGAAGTACCTGTGGAAGCAAATTTAACTCAGGATGGATTGGAGATAAGTTTTGATGAAAGGAAGGATATCTCCCAGTGGAAGAAAAGCCAGAATTTGTCCCAGGAAATTCAGCCTAAAGAAGCTGTAATATCCTTAATAAACAATGATAAGAATATAATAAAGAAAATTATAGATCATCCTATTTCAAGACAAATAGTATTTAATATTTTAAAAGAGAATAATCTAAACCATAATCTAACTTTGAAAGAGTATTCATTGAAATTTGATGAGGAATTCTTGCAACAAAAAAGGAGCCTAATGAAGAGATTTGAAAACATCACCTTTGATACCAATGCAAAGGATGATTTTATATATATAGTAAAGGCAACTTCCTTAAGTCAACTGTTGGAAACAGTTCAAGAAGTTGAAGATGAAGATGGAAATAAGGAGAAAATGGCAGTAGGACAGATTCTAATCGATAAAATAGAAGATAAGGGATTAGAATCTCCAGTTACTTTTACCATTGATGAGGAAATTAATAGTGTCCTATATGCCTATAAGAAAAAAGAAAGGACTAGCGATAAAAGTCCCTTGGATATTTTAATAGAATTTGCTGAAAGGGAAGATCTATTGGATGATTTTATAACAGATGATAAGGTCAAGGGGATAGCCCAGGAACTTATATTAAAAAATGGGATAAACCCAAGAATTTCCGTTGCAAAATGGGAGTATGTCTCCTTAGTTGATAAATCTGACTGGCTAAAGAAATTTAGAATTAAAGGGGAACCAACAGGGGAAGAAATTTTCAATTATTTAAGGGAATATTATAAAATTGATGATCATTTAAGTAAATATGAGGCTAGAGCTATAATGAGCCTATATGATCAGTTGGATAAGCAGGGGCATAGGGCCTATCAGCCTATAAATATTGCCTATGGAATAAAGGATTCTACTGTTGCAAAGATTGAGGAAGGCCTAATGGAGATGCCTGGCATCAGAGTATCTATAGAGCCAGTACGATATTATCCAGAGGGGGAGGTAGCAGCCCACATATTAGGGTATCTGGGAAAGATATCCCAACCCTCTGAAATTGAAAAATATGTAAAAGAAAACAATTATTCTCCTAACGATATAATTGGTAAAACTGGCGTTGAGGAAAGCTTTGAATCTGAGCTTAGGGGTAAAAGTGGTGTTAGAAGGGTGGAAGTAGATGTACTAGGAAATACTACCAATGTTATAGAAGAGGAGAAGGCCATTCCAGGAAACAACCTCTACTTGACCATTGATTTGAAACTGCAAAAGGTAGCGGAGGATGCATTAAAAAAAGCATTAGAACAGATACAGGTTGGGGGAACCTTTGAAAGCCAATGGGGAGATTACAAATTTGGAATTAATAGGAGCAAGGGTAGGCCATATATATATGCAACATCTGGGGCTGTAGTAGTTACCAGCGTAAAAACTGGGGAACTTTTGGCTATGGCCAATTACCCTGCCTATGATCCAAACCTATTTGCAACAGGCATATCTAGTACCGATTGGGAAAGTTTATTTCCTGAAAATGAAGAGGATCCCTTAGCACCCAGGCCCCTGTATAATATTGCAATACAGACGGCTATTCAGCCAGGTTCAACTTATAAAATGGTAACTGCCCTGGCAGCTTTAGAAAAAGGTTTGAGTCCTACAAAAACTATTAGGGATATGGGCAAGGTGGATATTGGACCAGAGTCCTTTGGTTGTTGGATTTGGAATTCCAGTAGAGGAACCCATGGGCCAGTGAATGTATATGATGCTTTAAGGGATTCTTGTAATTACTATTTTTATTCTGTGGTGCTAGGTATGAATCAAAAAACTGGAGAATATTTAGGAATAAAAGTAGATATAGAAGATATTGCTAATATATCCAAGGAGCTAGGATTAAATGATAGAACAGGCATAGAGATAAATATTCCTAGGGAGGCTTCCGGAGGTGTACCTGATCCTCAAAGGAAGATAATGATTAGTAAAAATGTATTAAAAAGGTATTTGAAAGGAAACATTAGATCCTATATAAAAGAGGGAGTAGAGCTTACCGATAGAGAGATAGATGAGATAATAGAAGAAATTGTAAGTTGGTTAGAAGAAGGGGCATCTGTAAGCAGAAGCGAAGTAATACAAAGGTTAGATGCTTTAGGAATAGATCCGGAAAAACGTTTAGAAGGCCAGAGAGAGGGATTAGCGGATAAGATAAAATACACCTATTTAAATTATGCAGGATGGAACATTACGGATACATTGAATGTATCCATTGGGCAAGGCCAAAATGCTTATACGCCAATACAGATGGCTAATTATATAGCCACCATAGCCAACGGGGGATATAGGCACAAGGTCACCCTCATAGATAAAATTAAAAATTTTGACAATACCAAAACCCTATACGAAAGGGAAGTTAATCCTGAAAGGATTAAATTAAACAACTATGAAAATTTAGAGCATGTTAAACTAGGTATGAGGAAGGTGGCCACAGAGGGGACTGCCAGAAGCCTATTTGCTAATTTCCCCATATCTGTAGCTGCAAAGACTGGTACTGCCCAAAGATCTGGTATTAATCCAGCAACAGGAGATACCTATGATCATTATGCCTGGTTTGTTGCATTTGCTCCCTATGAAGATCCTGAAATAGCTATATCCATAGTTCTATTCCAAGGTGGAAGTGGTGGATATGCAGGTCCCATTGCAAGGGAAATAATAGCTGAATATTTTGGTCTTAATGATACAGAAAAAAAAGAAGCATTACCTTTTGAAATTGAATTGGCAAGGTGATTATAGGCCTTCCAATTCATTTTTTTAAAATTAAAAGGATTTTTAAAATATTTGTAGAATATAAATAAAAGATTATGGAGGTAATAGGGTGAAAGAGGAACTAGTGGCTTTTAGAGGTGTCAAAGAAGGAATTTATATATTTATTAGACAAGGGGATTTTGAACAGATCAAAGGAGAGCTTATAAAAAAATTAGAGGAATATACGGACTTCTTTCAAGGAGCAAATATTTTAGGTATTAGGGGAGAAGACTTATCTGAAGATGAAATCAATGAATTATATAATATTGTGCAGGATAAATACAAATTACATATATCTGAAGATGGATTACCAGAATATTTGGAAGAACCTAAGTTTTATACGGGTATACATGAGGGTATGACTAAATTTATCCATGGTACCATAAGATCAGGACAGGTTGTAGAGTATGATGGAAATATAGTTATTATTGGTGATGTAAATCCTGGAGGGCTTGTTAAAGCAAAGGGTAATATAATTATTTTGGGAAGCTTAAAGGGGGTAGCCCATGCAGGAGCCGATGGGAATCAGGAGGCAATTGTAGCTGCTTATGATTTACAGCCAACCCAGCTTAGAATTGGAAACATAATTGGGAGAAGACCAGATGAAGATATAGTTGCCTCCACATTTCCAGAAGTTGCAAGGATTTACAATGGAGAAGTACTTATTGAACCATATTTACCGAGAAAATAATTAAGAGGAGGAACTAAAATGGGAAAAGCAATTGTAATTACATCGGGAAAAGGTGGAGTTGGAAAAACTACAACTACAGCTAATATAGGTACAGGCCTTGCAATGTTAGGATATAAAACAGTAGTGGTGGATACCGATATAGGTTTAAGAAATCTTGATGTGGTAATGGGCCTAGAAAATAGGATAGTATATGATATAGTAGATGTTGTAGAAAAAACCTGTAGATTAAAGCAGGGTCTTATTAGGGATAAGAGGCATGAAGGCTTGTATTTGTTAGCTGCTGCCCAGACTAAGGACAAGACTGCTGTGAAACCTGAACAGATGGTAGAACTTATTGATGAACTAAAAAAAGAGTTTGAATATATTATAATCGATTCACCTGCAGGAATTGAACAAGGATTTCAAAATTCAATTGCTGGTGCAGATGAAGCCTATATTGTTACTACTCCTGAAATTTCTGCTGTCAGAGATGCAGATAGGGTTATTGGATTATTAGAAGCTAAAGGTTTGAGTAATCCTAAGCTTATAATAAATAGAATTAGGCAGGATATGGTTAAAAAGGGGGATATGATGAATGTAGACGATATAATAGACATACTAGCAATAGAACTATTAGGAGTTATTCCAGATGATGAGGCTATTGTTATATCAACTAATAAAGGGGAACCGGTGGTAACAGAAGAAAATCCACTATCAGCAAAGGCTTTTAGAAATATTTGCAGAAGGATTACCGGGGAAAAAGTAGAATGGCTCAATCTAGAAAACGGAGAAAGCAAGTTTAGTAAATTAATCAAACTGTTATTTAGTAAATAAAGGGGGAATAACCTTGGATTTATTTAAATTTTTTGGTAGATCAAATGAAAAGAGCAAAAATTTAGCAAAGGAAAGGTTAAAACTAGTATTAATCCATGATAGATCGGACCTGTCACCAAAATTTTTAGAAATGATTAAAGGAGATATGATAAGGGTTGTAAAAGAATATGCGGAAATAGATCATGAAGGATTGGATATACGATTGACTAGGATGAAAAGAGAGTCTGATGGGGTACCCATATCAGCTCTAGTAGCCAATATACCAATAACAAAGGTGAAAAGCCACAAGTAATAGGAAATTTTTGCCGGTTGTTAATAAACAAACAATCATTGTATTTTCAATCATTGTATTTTATGGATAATTTGTATATAATAAACTAGGGTTTTCATTATATACAAATAAAAAAATCGGAGGGATACCAATGAAAAAAAGGCTAGCACTAATGATTTTAGCCGTACTTTTAATTGCAGCCCTTGTGGCAGGCTGTGGAAAACAGGAAGCGCCAGCTTCAAATGGTTCAACAGATTCTGAGGGGGCAGAAGAAGTTGGCGAATTACAGGATGGTCTTTATTTAATTAAGGATCCTGTTAGCGATCATGGAAACTTCCCAATGGCTAAAATGGAAGTTGAAAATGGTGAAATTGTATCCTTTAAGTATTCTGAGTTTTTAGCAACTTCAGGGGAAGAAAAGAATAACGAAAATTACAATTATCCTGAAGGGATAGAAGTAATTAAGAATCTTAATGAACAATTTAATGAAAAGAAGAATCTAGATGAAATTGATTTTGATGCAGTTTCAGGAGCTACCCATACTAAAGAAAATTTCAAGAGATTAGTAAATGAGCTATTAGTTAAAGCCTCAAAGGGAGAAACTTATGAACCTGTTTATAAAGATGGAGAATACACAGCAAAAGCTGATGAGGAAAGCCATGGTTGGTTAGGAGAAGTGGTTGTAGTAATAAGGGATGGTCAAATAGTTGGAGTAGATTATTTTGAAGCTGCAGTAGAAGATATGGAAAGCAATAGAGTTATATTTGATGAAGACAATAAACCTGTAACAGATAGCGATGGAAAGCCTAAAACAGAACCAGTTGAGGTAAAAGCAGGAGAAAGAAAATCAGTAGAAAATTATGCGTACTTAGATTCCTTTGATGTAATAAAAGGAGTTCAAAAATTAATAATAGATAATAATGGTGTTGAAAATCTAGATGTAGATAGTATTACAGGAGCAACTAGCACTAGGGATACAATGGTTGAATTGGTTACAAAGGCATTAGAAAGTGCAAAGCAATAGGACTTATTTGATTATTAGAAGAGAAAAACCCTAACATATTGTTAGGGTTTTTCTCTGAATATTATTCTAGAAGGGAAATTATTATGAAATCAAATAGAAGATTGGCTTTGATTGCAATTATTTTAACAATGGCCATAATGAATATTGGCTGTACACCAAAACAGGAGCCTATAAGTAAGACAGCATTTTTGATGGATACTACCGTAACATTAAAAATATACGATAAACAAGATGAAAAAATAATAGATAAGGCTATCCAAAGGTTAAAGGAAATAGAAAACAGGATGAGTAGGACTATAGAGGATAGCGATATAAGCCTAATAAATAAAAATTCAGGCATTAAGCCTGTTCAGGTTCATGATGATGTTTATTATGTATTGGAACAGGCTAAATATTTTTCCACTATAAGCAATGGAGCATTTGATCCAACTATAGGACCCTTAGTGGATTTATGGGATATAACAGGCGATAAAGGCGAAAGGGATTCTTTGCCTACAGACGGAGAGATTAAAGAAAGGTTGGAATTGGTAAATTATAACGATTTAGAACTGATGGAAGACAACTATGTGTATCTTAAGAGACAGGGAATGGAACTGGATTTAGGAGGCATAGTCAAGGGCTATGCAGCCGATGAAGTAAAGAGAATCTTTTTAGAAAATGGAGTTAAATCTGCCATTATAGATTTAGGTGGCAATATTTATGCATTGGGAGAAAAATCAAATGGTGATCCTTGGAGGATAGGGATACAAAATCCTTTTGATGTTACTGGAACCTATATAGGGATAATTAGTTTAAAGGATAAATCCGTAGTAACATCAGGGAATTATGAGAGGTTTTTCATATATCAAGGCAAAAGATACCATCATATACTTGATACAAAAACGGGTTATCCATCAGAAAGTGGAATAGCTGGTGTCAGCGTAATAACAGACAAATCTATTTATGGAGATGCACTATCCACCGCCTTGTTTGTATTAGGTGTGGAGGAAGGTACCAAATTAATCAATACTTTAGAAGATGTGGATGCTATATTTATTACTGATAAGGATGAAGTGGTAGTTCAAGATAAATTACTAGACAAATTTGAATTAAGGAATGACGAGCTAAAACTAGTGGTAAATCCAAATTAATAAATTAATAGGGAATAAAACCCACCTTAAACAAATATCATAATAATAGATTAAGGTGGGTGAAATTATGTATAGAAGAAGATATAAAGCAAAATTTAACCCTATAATAAACTTACTTATAGCTAGGCTTCATTATAGGAGGCAGATAAAAAAGCTTGTTGCTGTTTTAATTATTTTAGTTATATTACTGATATTAAAGAAATTAAACAATAGTATCTCATCCAATATAATAGAGATTGTAGATAATAGCATAAAATATGAATTTAGCATAAAAAAAGATGGTAAATTGGTATTAGATTATGGGAAGAAACTACTATCATTGCCAGAGAAGGCTTTAACTGTATTTAATCTAGTAAACAATCCAAAATATCCGCCACCTATTGAAGGAACAATTTATAATCCCTTTGGAGAAACCAGATATTTAGATGGAAGTACTAGATTTAATAATGGGGTTGATATTATACCAGATGAGGAAAAGGAACCCATATCTATTGATAAAGGTGTGGTTAAAAGGATTGAAGATAGGAATACTAAGGGTTATTTTGTGACCATAGAACATGAGGATTTTATTACCGTTTATGGTTATCTAATCAATGTATACGTAAAAGAAGGAGAGTTTATAGATCAGGGAACCAAAATAGGTAGCCTGGGGACAAATAAGGATGGGAATAAATACCTGCACTTTGAGGTATGGAAGGAAGGTTCCCCAATAGACCCAACCCAATATGTGGATTTTAGAAGGAAAATTTAAAACTGTCTTTGACAGTTTTAAATTTTTTCTATAAAAACAAAAGAAAAAGTGATAAGATAATATGTATAGTACTAATGAAAAGGTGGTTTATATGATAGATATGGAGAAATTTGACAGAGTATTAAAGAGAGTAGAAAAACCTGCTAGATATATAGGTATGGAGAAAAATTCCATTATAAAGGACCTAAACAGGGTAAAAGTAAAATTTGCTTTTGCTTTTCCTGATATATATGAGGTGGGAATGTCCCATCTAGGGCTCCATATTTTATATAATTTGATTAATAATGAAGAGGATATAGCTTGTGAAAGGGTATTTGCTCCTTGGACAGATATGGAAGAGGAGATGAAAAAGGAGAACATACCTTTATTTACATTGGAAAACAAGGAGCCTATAAAAAATTTTGATTTCATAGGTTTTACATTGCAATATGAAATGAGTTATACCAATATAATAAATATGCTTCATTTAGGGGATGTCCCAATCCTTTCCAAGGATAGAAGAGAAGGGGATCCTTTTGTGATAGCAGGAGGTCCCTGCGCATATAATCCTGAACCTATTGCAGATATAGTTGACTTTTTTGTAATAGGAGAGGGAGAAGAGGTAATTTTAGAAATATTAGATAGATATAAGGATTTTAAGAATACTAATAAATCCAGGAGGGATTTCTTAAAGGAAATATGTAAGATTGAAGGCATATATGTACCTGCCTTTTATAAGGTTTACTATAGAGAGGACAATACCATAGACAGGATGGAGCCTATTGTGGAAGGGGCACCTAGCACTATAAAAAAGAGGATAATTAAGAATTTGGATCAAGTTTACTATCCGGAAAAATTGATTCTACCTTATATTGAAACAATCCACGATAGAATCCCCTTGGAGATTTTTAGAGGATGTACCAGGGGCTGTAGATTTTGCCAAGCAGGGATGATATATAGGCCCGTTAGAGAAAAAAGCATAGATAGATTGTTAGAGCTGGCAGAAAGGCTTGTGGAATCTACCGGTTATGAGAATATATCCCTTACTTCCCTTAGTTCCTGCGATTATTCAGAGCTTAAATTATTGATTTCCCAGCTGATGGATAGATACGAAGAAAAAAGGGTTGGAATATCCTTACCTTCTCTTAGATTAGACTCCTTTAGTTTGGAAGTACTCAAAGAGATACAAAAAGTAAGAAAAACTGGCCTTACCTTTGCTCCAGAAGCTGGAAGCCAGAGGCTAAGGGATGTGATAAATAAGGGAGTAAATGAAGAGGATTTAATTAATGCTGTAACCTATGCCTTTGAGGAAGGATGGTCCACCATAAAATTATACTTTATGATAGGTCTTCCAACTGAAACTGAAGAAGATTTATTGGGCATTAAGGACTTAGGCTATAAGGTTAAGGATATATTCTTTAGTATGCCTAAGGAAAAGAGGAAGGGTAATTTAAAAGTCACCCTTAGTGCTTCCTGTTTTGTGCCTAAACCTTTTACCCCCTTCCAATGGGTAGGCCAGAATTCCATAGATGAATTTAATGAAAAGATCAATCTATTAAAAGATAATATTAGAGATAGGAAGATAATCTTTAATTACCACGATCCAAAACTTAGCTATTTGGAGGCTGTTATAGCAAGAGGGGATAGGAGGCTATCAAAAGTATTAATTAGGGCCTGGGAAAAAGGCTGTAAATTTGACGGATGGTCTGAAAAATTTGATTATAATAAGTGGATGGAAGCCTTTGAAGAATTAGGAATAGATGGAGATTTTTATGCACTAAGGGAAAGGAATTTTGATGAAATATTGCCTTGGGATTTTATAGATGCAGGAGTTAGGAAGGAGTATTTGATCAAGGAATATGAAAAGGCCAAAGAAGGAAAATTAACAAGAGATTGTAGGTTAGGTTGTACTAATTGTGGAATCAATAAAAGCTTCACAGGTGGTGTTTGCTAATGAGGTTAAGGGTAAAATTTACTAAGGAGAATTATTTAAAATATATATCCCATCTAGATCTTATGAGGTTATTCCAAAGGGCCTTTAGGAGGGGGAATATACCTATAAAATATTCTGAAGGCTTCAATCCCCAACCCAAATTTTCCATAGCCAATCCTCTGGCTTTGGGCATTGAAAGTGAAGAAGAATATATGGATATAGATTTGGAGGAAAGGATTTCACCAAAGGCTTTTATAGAGATTATGAACAAGGAATTACCGGAAGGTATTAGGGTTTTAGATGCAAGGTATGTAAAGGATAATAGGTCCATCACATCCCTAATTAGCTGGGCTTATTATCAGATATACTTTGAGGCTAAAAATATTAATAGTGGGGAAGAATTAAATAAACTAGTTAATAATTGGCTGGAAATGGATAAAATAATAATAAAAAGGATTAGGAAGAAGGGCAGAAGGGTTATTGAAAAAGAAGAGGATATTAAACCCCTTATTGGCAATATTGTTATAAAGGAAGACAAGCAAGGAGAGGAGAATAATAATTTAAAATCAGTAAATATAGTTATGAATTGCTTGTTAAAGGCGGGAGATAAGGGGAATTTAAAGCCTATAGATTTGTTGGAGGCAATGGAAAAATATATTCAACCGGGTATAGATTTTGATTCAATGGGTATTAAGAGGATAGGCTTATTTACTGAAAGAGGGGGAAGTATTGAATTACCAATGTAGTAATATAGGAGAGATAATATGAATTATATATTTATAGATTCAGAAGAGGGCATTGATAGGGTGGGAATAGTGGAAGATGATAAACTTGTAGAGTTTTATATGGATAAGAAGGATAAAAGGAAACAGGTTGGAAATATATATAGGGCCCGGGTGGTAAATGTACTGCCAGGTATGGAGGCAGCCTTTGTGGACATTGGGGAAGGTAAAAACGCATACCTGCATGTGAAGAATGCTATTCCTAAGGAATTGATGCATAGGAAAAGGGATATAAAGATCAATGAAATAATAAAAAATGGGGAAGAGATAATAGTACAGGTATTAAAAGAGGCTTCTCAGAATAAGGGAGCCAAGGTAACCACCCATATTACACTGCCAGGTAGGTTTCTGGTATTAACCCCTTTTTCCAGCAGGATTAGTATTTCTAGAAAGATACATGAAAAAGAGGAGATCCAAAGGTTACAGAATTTAGGTAAAGGTATGCAAAAAGAAAATATGGGGATCATATTTAGGACTAATTCCTTTGGAGTGGATGAAGATTTACTAGTGGAAGAATACCACATGCTCATCAACATATACAAAAAAATCGAGAGGGAAAGAAACTTTCTTCCCTGCCCTAAACTGATATATAGTGAAATGGATCTAGCCCAACAGATTATTAGGGATGTATTCAATGATAAAATAGATAGGGTAATAGTGAATAATAGGCAAAAATATAAAAAACTATTGAGCTTTCAAGACATATTATTTCCTAAATTAAGTGACAAACTAATATATGATGCAAATTTTAGCATCACCTCCCAGCCTGAAATTGAAAAAGGGTTAAAGACAGCCCTAGATAGGAAAGTAAGCCTTAAAAGTGGAGGTTATATTGTAATAGATGAAACGGAAGCCTTAACGGTAATAGATGTTAATACGGGCAAATTTATTGGTAGCAAAAACCTTGAGGATACTGTAGTTAAGACAAATTTAGAGGCAGCAGAAGAGATTTCCAGACAAATCAGGCTTAGGGATATTGGTGGAATAATAGTTATAGATTTTATAGATATGAAGGAAGATGAAGATGTAGATTTGGTTTTAAATGTGTTACAAAAAAATTTAAACCAGGATAGGAATAAGACAAATATAATTGGTATGACTAAATTAGGATTGGTGGAACTGACCAGAAGAAAGGTAAGAAATAGCCTAAGTTCAAATTTTATAGTCCCATGTCCCTCCTGTGGGGGAAGAGGTAAAATATTTAGTTAGTGTAAAATAATTGTAGGAAAAAATACAAAAAAGAATAGCCCCATATGTTATGATAGAAGTGTCAAAAACAAAAATCATAATAAAGGAGGCTATTCTTATGAATACAATTATACACGAAATTATAGAAAA
>JAAYEM010000032.1 GCA_012728725.1 Tissierellia bacterium
CTTGTGAATAAACCTCCTTTCTATGTTTTTTTTAGCCAATTAACATTTTAGCAGGTTTATTTCACGAGTGCATTTT
Source organism: Tissierellia bacterium (assembly GCA_012728725.1). Taxonomy (GTDB): domain Bacteria; phylum Bacillota; class Clostridia; order Tissierellales; family Tepidimicrobiaceae; genus JAAYEM01. The sequence continues at coordinate 77 of JAAYEM010000032.1, forward strand.
ATTTTTAGAAAAAATAAATGTTAGGGTAAATTATTTTCCACCCCAACATTTATTATAGAACCATTATTTATACACAAAATTTCCACTTGATTTTACGCTTCGCAAGAAGCTTTTTTTTATGCAAAATTTTAGATTTAATTGTTTTGAATTTCCAGCCTAGAGATATATTATATGATTTTATTAAATCAATTACCAATATGTAATCTACTTTACATAATAAATAAATTTTTTTAAGAATAAATGAGAACAAAAAAGGCTAAATTATATTTACGCAAAAAATATATTTGGAGGTGAATATGTCAAAGGGAAAATAGAGGAGTGATTGTACTTTGGATAAATATAGGGAATATAGAAAAATATTTTCCTTATCCATTTTAATATTTGCTTTTTTTTATTTAATCCAGATAACAAATATACTTTTTTATCCTACTGAAATCAAAATTGCCAAAGGTGAAAATAAAAATATAGATGTAGTATTTCCATTTTATTTAAGTGCCTTGCACAACGAAGATACTATAGTACAATCCACTTATAATTACAATTCCAATAAAGGCTTTAAAAGAAGCTATAAAATAGACGGTTTAGATGCAGGAGAAGTAAAGTTTCAATTAAAGCTTTTAGGACTTATACCGGTAAAAAGGCTTGATGTAAATGTAGTAGACAGACCTAAATTAGTACCTGGAGGAAATGCATTAGGTGTTAGGTTGAATACAAAAGGGGTTTTAGTTGTAGCAGTTACTGATGTATTAGGTCCTGATGGCAAACGCTATAATCCAGCTAAAGATGCAGGGATTAAGGCTGGAGATATAATATTGGAAATCAATAATATTAAAGTTGTAGATGCAGAACATGTGGTAAAATTATTGAATCAGTTAAAAGAGGATAAAATTAAGATATTGATTGAAAGAAATAAAATTCAATTTGAAATAGAAGTTACACCTGTAAAAAGTATTCAGGATAATTGTTATAGACTAGGTATATGGGTGAGAGACAAAACTGCGGGAATAGGAACCCTTACTTTTTACGATAATAATAGTAAAATTTTTGGAGCCTTAGGTCATGGAATAACCGATGTGGATACGGGTAACTTGTTAAATGTGGAACATGGAAAAATAATGAATGCAAAAATTGTTAATATAGAGCAGGGAAAAAGAGGAAGCCCTGGTGAAATAAGGGGAATTTTTTATGAAACGGAGAGTGTGCTTGGAGAAATAACTAAAAACTCTCCTTATGGTATATTTGGTTCAGTAACAGATGAATTTATTAAATCCAATAAAGGAAAAGCCATTCCCATTGGATTTAAAGAGGAGGTAAAAGAGGGTAAGGCCTATATATTGACTACAGTTGATGATAAAGTAGAAAAGTTTGAGATTGAAATATTGAAGGCACAACCCCAGCAGTATCCAGATCAAAAGAGTATGACTGTCAAAGTAACTGATAAAAAATTGTTGGAAAAGACAGGTGGAATAGTACAGGGAATGAGTGGAAGTCCAATAATACAGGATGGAAAGCTGATTGGTGCTATAACTCATGTATTTGTCAATGACCCTACCAAAGGGTATGGGATTTATATTGAATGGATGCTAGAACAGATTAATACAAACTACAATATAGATGAAAAAATTGCAGAAAATATGAATTGATAGGCGAAAGCCTATTTTTTTTTAGGAATTATAAAAAAATAAAGAAAATTTTAAATAATAGAAGGAAACTAAGCTTGTTTGTCGAATAGTTAAATATAAATACTTGTGCGATTAAATGGAAAACAGGGGGTAGGTAGTTTGGATAAAAAGAAAATTTTGATTGCAGACGATAACCGGGAGTTTTGTGAGATTTTAAGTAAGTTCCTATCTATGGAAGAAGATTTTCAGGTAGCTGGGGTAGCTAAGGATGGTTTAGAAGCAATAGATAAGATAAAGGAGGAGGAACCAGATGTTTTAATATTGGATATCATTATGCCCCATCTAGATGGATTAGGTGTATTAGAAACACTACACAAACTAGATTTGAGGAAAAAACCTAAAATAGTAATATTATCAGCTGTTGGACAAGATAAAATTACTCAGAAAGCAATCTCCCTAGGTGCAGATTATTATGTGGTAAAGCCCTTTGATTTTAAAATTTTTGTCAAACGGTTGAAACAAATCGTGGGGGATAAGACCCAGGAAGAGGTTGTGCCTAGGAGTAGCTATATACAAATTCCTGTAACTGGTGGTTCAACGGTTAATAGTTCTAGAAGCTTGGAAGCTAAAATCACCAATGTAATCCATGAAATAGGAGTTCCAGCTCATATAAAAGGATATTCTTACTTAAGAGAAGCTATTTCAATGGTAATTGAGGATATGGAATTATTAGGGGCAGTTACAAAAGAACTTTATCCTAGTATAGCAAAGAAATTTAATACAACACCTTCTAGGGTAGAGAGGGCAATTAGACATGCGATTGAAGTAGCTTGGACTAGGGGAAAGGTGGATACAATAGATAAAATTTTTGGATATACTATCAATAATAATAAGGGCAAACCTACCAATTCAGAATTTATTGCTATGATTGCTGATAAATTGAGGTTAGAGATGGAAATGATAGAAGAAAAGGTATAAAATAACCCTGCAAAGACAATTCTTTGCAGGGTTATTTTATAATGGACAGTAAAATTATACTAAACAGGGGACTTTCCGTAACGAGTTTTGACAAAAGCTTCATTATTAGTATTACAGTAGGAACTTTTGTTATTTTTATCTAATATAATATTGTGCTATAATAGCCTTGAGGAACTTATTAAATTTCAACAATTGGCAATAATATGAAACAGAGGGAATCGGAGGATAAATTATGAATATAAAAGGAGTTTTAAAGAAAGATAAAAAAACTAAAGAATTAACAAATAGATTAAAACCAGGAGATATTGCATTGATAGATCATAAGGATTTAGACGAAGTGGCTGCCCTTTCTTTAGTGGAAAAGAAAGTAAAATGTATAATAAATATCAACAAGACTATTAGTGGAAGATATCCAAACCAAGGGCCAAGTATATTATATGAAGCAAATATCCCCATTTTTGAAACAGATAAAAGGGATATTTTTGATATAATTGAGGAAGGGAACACCATAAAGATAGAGGATGGAAGCTTATATTATAAAGGGGAGAAGATAGCTGATTGTGAATTACTAGATAAAAATAAGATTGAAACCCTATTAAATATTGGCTATGATAATATAGAAAAAGAACTGGAAAGCTTCATAGAAAATACTCTTGAATATGCCAAGAAAGAGAAGGGCTTGGTAACAGGTAAAATTAAAGTTCCAAAAACTAAAACACAAGTCAAGGGAAAGCATGTGTTGGTAGTTGTAAGGGGGAGGGATTACAAAGCGGACCTAGAAGCCATTAAATCCTATATAGATGAAGTGAAACCGGTATTAATAGGTGTGGATGGAGGAGCAGATGCATTATTAGACTTTGGATATAAACCTGATATAGTTGTGGGAGACATGGATAGTATTTCTGATGAATGCTTAAGAATTGCAAAGGAAATTGTAGTTCATGCCTATCCCGATGGTAGGGCACCTGGACTTAAAAGGGTAAAGGATTTAGGATTAGAAGCTCAGATATTTCCAGCCCCAGGAACCAGTGAAGATATGGCATTTTTGTTAGCCTACGATAATGGGGCAGATTTAATAGTAGCAGTAGGTACCCATTCAAATATGATAGATTTTTTGGAAAAGGGAAGGCCTGGGATGGCTAGTACTTTTCTAGTAAGATTAAAAGTAGGTTCTAAACTTGTAGATGCAAAAGGTGTAAACAAGCTTTATCATAGTAGTTTCAAATTGAAATATGTTATTGGAATAGCAATAGCAGCCTTAATACCTATTGCAATAATTACCATGATGCATCCATTGATGAGGGAGTTGGTACTCCTGTTTAAAATCAGATTGAGGATGATTTTAGGATTTTAAGGAGGAATAAACTTGGTACCCAATATGAGATTTTATGTAATTTCTATTGTTGCAATATTTGCCGCTTTAGGAATTGGAATTTATATCGGTTTTACTATAGATGCACAAGATTTTGTAGTGGAACAGAAAGAAGAAATTGCAGCAAAAATAGAGGAAACTTTTGAATTTCTAAGGGATGAAAATCAAGGATTAAAAATATCTCTAAAAGAATTAGAAGATAAAAATAGTAATTATGAATATTTCATAGACTCAACCTATCAAGAAATAGTTAAGGGAAAATTAGCAGGAACCAAGGTTGCGATTATAGAGACCAATGCTGATTATGTGTATTCAGGGATTGGCCAGATATTAGATATTGCAGGTGCTAGTGTTGTAAATGTAACTACTATAACGGATAGGATTATGAATAAAGACATTTTAAAGGACATATTAGAAGGATTAGATCTTTATGTATCAGACAATGTATTAATAACCAATAGTGTAGAGGAATTGACCAAGTCTATAATTAATGGAGAGGAAACCCAATTGGTTAAAAAGATGGTGGAACAAGGTATTATAGATGTGGTAGGTTTGATTAATGAACCTGTAGACTACATCATTATAGCAGGTGGCAGTATAAAAGAAAATAAGGATAGAATAGGATTAGTGGATAGGACCATAATTAATACTGCAAGGAATATGGAGAAACAAATAATTGGTATAGAAAAATCTAATACAGAATACTCTTATATGGAAGCCTATAAAAAGTATAGGATAAGTACAGTAGATAATATAGATACTAGTATAGGTAAAGTATCTTTAATATTAGCCATGGAAGGTCGACCAGGCAATTATGGTATTAAATCAACGGCGGAAGATTTAATACCTAAACTCACGCCAGTACTAGAAAATTCCGAGGAGAGTGAAAATGAATAAGGGGAAGGTATTGATAGTTATACCAGTTTATAATGAAGAGGATAGGATCAGGGATACTATTGAAGGCCTAAAAAAAATAGATGTAATAGATGAAATATTAGTAGTAAATGATGGTTCTACAGACAATACTGCTAGCATAGTGGAAGAATTAGGTGTATCCCTTATTACATTAGATCAGAATCGGGGAAAAGGTTATGCCATGAAGAAGGCAATAGAGGAGGCAAGTTATGACTATATTGGTTTTATAGATGGGGATTTGGGAGAATCTAGTGAGGAGGCTGAAAAGTTAATTTTGCCTGTAATTTTGGGTGAAGTAGATTTTACTATAGCAAAGTTTCCTCCCAGCTCCACTAATACAAATACAAAGGGAGGATTTGGATTTGTAAAAAAACTGGCCAAGAAAGGGGTTTATATGTTTACAAAACAAAATATCGACACCTCCCTTTCAGGTCAAAGAGTCTATAAAAGGGAAGTTATAGAGGTTATGGATTATATGCCTACCCACTATGGCATTGAAGTAGCCATGACCATACAAGCTTTGAAAAACAATTTCACCTTTAAAGAAGTACCAGTCAATATGACCCATAGATACACGGATAGATCCTTAAAAGGATTTAGGCATAGAGGTAAACAATTTTTAGATATATTAAAAACATTAATCTTTATCTTTTTTAGAAGGTGAGAAAATGAAATATACAAGTTTATTGGCTTTTATTTGCAGTATGATATTATCCTATATTGGAGCTCCTATGATTATGGATATGTTAATAAAGGGAAAAGTTTTGGCTTCAAATTACAAAAACGATGAAATACCTATTTGTATGGGGTTGTTGTTTGTATTTGTTCAATTTATTACCCTATCAATAATAATGACAATAGATAGATTTAATGATAAAAATATAATGGCTTACCTAATTACATTTATAATGATGGGATTGGTTGGATTAATAGATGATCTAATTGGAGACAAAAAAATTAAAGGATTTAAAGGGCACATTAAATCCTTTTTCCGCGGAAATTTAACTACCGGTGGAATGAAGGCTGGGGTCGGTTTTTTGGTAGCATTATTTGCTTCTTCAATTTTAACAGATAACTTAATTGAAATAATAATCAATGTATTTGTAATAGCATTGTTCACAAATCTAATAAATCTATTCGATTTAAGACCTGGTAGATCCATTAAAGTATTTATATTGCTTTCTATAATTATGCTCTTTACCAGTATTGGTGATAATTATAATTTTATTCTATTTTCTTTTTTAGGGATTATATTTGTCTATCTACCTTTAGATCTAAAAGCCAAGGCTATGATGGGAGATATAGGCTCTAATGTTATGGGCCTTACATTAGGAGTTTATTGTGCCTTAACTCATGATATAATAATAAAGTCTATTTATCTATTTATATTGGCAATAATACACATATTGGCGGAAAGGGTATCCTTTTCTAAACTTATTGAGAATAATAAACTACTAAAATTTTTAGATAATATAGGAAGATAGGAGAGATTAACTTGTTAAGCTACAGGAAGGCTAAGGTCCTTGAGGTTGAAAATGAAGACAAGCATATTTCCTGGGTTAAGGTAGAATTTGAAGACAAAATTGAAAGAGCTGTAAATTATAAGGATTTGACTGGAAACATTAAGGTTGGAGATTGGGTTATAATCAATACAACTGCTGTTGAATTGTCTTTAGGTACGGGAGGAAGCCATTTTGTCATATTTAATTATAGCAATGAATCTAAAGACCTAGAAGGTGAAGGTCATATAATGAAGCTTAGATATACTCCCCATCAATTCCGTTGCCTAGCCGCGGAAGAAGAAAATAGCATATACCATGATGTATTCAATAAATTCGAATCCTTAGATAACCACATTTTTATAATTGGCTTTTTACATAGCATGTTAGCCCCTATTGCAGCTATGCTGAAATGGAGTAAACCAAATATTAGTATTAATTATATAATGACAGATGGAGGGGCTTTACCTATACATTTTAGCAATACAGTTAGGAAGCTTAAGGAAAAGGAAATCATAGATAATACTATTACTATAGGCCATGCTTTTGGGGGCGATTTAGAATGTACTAATATATATACTGGCTTAATAGCTGCTAAAGAAATTCTTAAAGGGGATGTTACTATTATTACCATGGGACCAGGCATAGTTGGTACAGGGACCAAGTATGGATTTAGTGGTATAGAACAAGGGCCAATAGTAGATGCTGTTAATACTCTAGGAGGGCAACCTATTATTGTACCAAGGATAAGTTTTAAGGATACTAGGGAAAGGCATTTTGGAATAAGTCACCATACTAGGACAGTATTAATGGAAATAGTAAAAACCACAGGGAAGTTGATTTTGCCAATTCTTGAAGATGATAAAATGGATGTAATAAAGGAACAGTTGGAAAGATTAGAAATAGATAAAAAATATACCATTATTTACGAGGAAGGTGATAAAATAGTAGATGCAATGAAGTATTATAATATGAATATTACAACCATGGGCAGGGGATATGACGAGGATAAGGAATTTTTCTTGACATTAGGTGCTGTTGGAACTCATGTTATAAAAGGGTTAAAATAGGGAGGAATGGACTAATGTGTTATGAAGAAAAGACTATGAAATCTGAAAGGATTTATGAGGGGAAAATAGTCAATTTAAGGATAGACACTGTAGAATTGCCGGACAAAAAGTATTCAAAAAGGGAAATAGTGGAACATCCTGGTGCAGTAGGCATTATTCCCATAACGGATGATGGCTATATGATACTTGTAAAACAATTTAGGAAAGCCGTTGAAAAGGTTTTACTAGAGATACCAGCTGGAAAAATTGAAATTAATGAAGAGCCTAAGGAGACTGCCTTAAGGGAATTATATGAAGAAACAGGTTACCAAACTGATAATATGGAGTATCTATTTGAATTCTATACTTCTCCTGGCTTTTCCAACGAAAAGGTTTATATGTTTTTAGCTAAAGAATTGTATTATGTTGGCCAAAATGTTAATAAGGATGAGTATATAGAAATTGAAAAATTTAAAATAGAAGATTTAATGGATATGATTGAAAGAGGAGAAATTAATGATAGTAAAACTATGATTGGTATATATTATGCAAACATGTACATAAATCAAAAAAAATAAGTTAGTGATAAAATCCTCCTAAAAAGCATATTATTTATAAGGCTTGTATATCTGAAGGGAGGATTTATAATTGTCCATAAAAATTAAAAGATGGTTATTTAAGCAGTTTAGGGACAATTTTTTAATGTATTTTATAATTATAATCACCTTTACCATTGGAATAATAGTGGGATCTATAACTATTAAAGTGTTAAATTCTCAACAAAAATCTGATATAATGTTATTCTTAAATTCTTTTTTTAAAGCTATAGCAAGTAAAAATTTTGATAAAATGGCCATATTAAAGCGATCTTTATTAGATAATTTAAAAACTGTAGGATTAATTTGGATAACGGGTATTATATTAATTGGGATTCCCATCATCCCAATTACTATACTATTTCGAGGGTTTGCTTTAGGCTTTTCAGTAGGTTTTTTGGTAAATGAATATGGGATTAAAGGTCTTATGTTTTCAGTCCTTGGGGTCTTACCTCAAAACTTATTTATTATTCCTGGCATTATTTCAGTAGCTTCTATAGGTATGGGATTTTCATTTAATAATATTAAAAAAAGGAGACTTAAAATAAAAAACAGTAGTATTTTAATAGATATAGTTGATTATTCAATTCTAGTAGCCTTATGCTCTATTATAATTATTATAGGCTGTTTTATTGAGGCCTATATTTCACCAATATTTTTAGGCCTATTATCTGATTATTTATAGGAGAGGATGAAATCCATTAATAAAGGAGAAGGAGTATGTCTAATATTATTTTTGATGATTATAAAGAATATTTAAAAAACGATAAAGAATTGTCTAACAATAGTTTAGAGGCTTATATAAGAGATATAATCCAATTTAAAAGCTATTTAGCAGACAATGGGATAGAAAATTTTATTCTGGTTAATAAGACAACCATTATTACATACTTAATGTACTTACAAAAAAATGGAAAGGCTACCTCTACTATTTCGAGAAATTTAGCATCTTTAAGGTGTTTTTATCAATTTTTGTTAAACAATAATTTAATAAAGGAAGATCCAACTCATAATTTACGTTCCCCTAAGTTTAAAAGGAAATTGCCAAGTATATTAACAAAAGAAGAGGTGGATAAACTATTATCTATGCCAGCTGGGGATAATTTTAAAGGAGTTAGAGATAAAGCAATGTTGGAACTTTTGTATGCTACCGGCATAAGGGTATCGGAAATGATTGCCTTAAATATGGACAATCTCGATTTGGAATTAGGATATCTTTTTTTAACCCAATTTAATGAAAATGAAAGGATTATCCCTATAGGTAAAGTCGCCCAAAAGCATTTAATCAATTATTTAGAAAACTATAGGGCTAGTGTATTAAAGGATAGGGAGGAGAAGGCCTTATTTCTAAACTATAACGGCAATAGATTGACCAGGCAGGGATTTTGGAAAATAATAAAAGAGTATACTAGGAAGTCAAATATTAATAAAAAGATAACTCCCCATACCCTAAGGCATTCCTTTGCAGTCCATCTATTACAAAATGGTGCAGATATAAAAACAGTTCAAGAAATCCTTGGCCATTCTGATATTTCTACTACCCAGGCCTATTCTTTTGCCATAAGTGGGAAAGACTTAAAGGATGTATATGAAAAGTCCCATCCCAGAGCATAGGAGGAGATCATATGGATTATATAAAAAGACTCAATGAGAGTATCCATTATATTAGGGAGAAATCTAATTTAGTTCCTTCCATTGGCCTAATCCTTGGGTCTGGATTGGGAAGTTTAGGGGATAAAATAGATGATCCATTTATCATACCCTATAAGGAGATACCTAATTTTCCTACACCTACCGTAGAAGGGCATAAGGGTCAGCTTATAATTGGCCAATTGGGAGGAAAAAATGTAATAGCAATGCAGGGAAGGTTCCATTATTATGAGGGATATTCTTTAGAGCAGGTAGTATTTCCTGTTAGAGTAATGATAGGTCTTGGTATCAAAAATTTAATAGTTACAAATGCTGCAGGTGGTGTAGATGAAAACTTTTCCCCAGGAGATTTTATGATTATTAAGGACCATATAAATTTTACAGGGCAAAATCCTTTAATAGGAAAAAATATTGATGAACTAGGCCCAAGATTTGTGGATATGACCAACGCTTATGATAAGGAGCTTATTGCTTTAGCTAAAAGGGTTGGCAAAAAAATTGAATTGCCTTTGCATGAAGGTGTATATATGTGGTTTACAGGACCTACTTATGAAACTCCTTCTGAGATAAGGATGGCTAGAATTTTAGGAGCTTCAGCTGTAGGAATGTCAACAGTGCCAGAAGTCATAATAGCTAACCATCAAGGGGTAAAAGTACTAGGCATATCCTGTATAACCAATATGGCAGCTGGAATTTTAGATCAACCACTGAAGCACGAAGAAGTTGTTAGAATATCCCATATGGTTAAAGATAAATTGGAACAATTGATTATAGGAATATTATCTGAAATGTAATGGAGTGAATAACATGAGAGTATATGATATTATCAAGAAAAAAAGAGATGGATATCCATTAACTAGTGAAGAGATAAACTATATTGTCAAAAATTATACTGATGGTAAAATTCCTGACTACCAAATATCAGCCTTGCTTATGGCCATATATTTTAACAAAATGAATAAGAGGGAAACCATTGATCTAACCAGAGCTATGATCAATTCAGGGGATAGGGTTGATCTTTCTCAAATTAAAGGTATAAAGGTAGATAAACATTCCACAGGAGGGGTAGGTGATACTACTACTATAGTTCTAGGTCCCTTGATAGCTGCTTGTGGTGTTCCATTTGTTAAAATGTCTGGAAGAGGTTTAGGTCATACTGGAGGAACTTTAGATAAATTGGAATCCATTAGTGGTTTTAGGACTGAATTAACAATTGAAGAAATAGTAAATATATCAAATAAGATTAATATTACGATAAGTAGTCAAACTGCCAATATCACTCCAGCGGATAAGAAACTTTATTCCTTGAGGGATGTAACAGCCACAGTTGAAAATATATCCTTAATTGCTAGTAGTATTATGAGTAAGAAACTTGCTATTGGATCGGATGCTATCATACTAGATGTGAAAGTTGGAAGTGGAGCTTTTATGAAGAATATAGATGAAGCTATAAAATTAGCTGAAGAGATGGTTAGTATTGGTCTAGGTTATGGAAGGGAGACTGTAGCCTTGGTTACCAATATGGAGGAGCCTTTAGGTAAAGCTGTGGGCAACGCTTTAGAGGTTAGAGAAGCAATTGAAATACTTAGGGGAGACAAATATAGTGATCTATATGAACTTAGTTTGCAACTGGGCTCTAGGTTATTGGTATTGGCAAAAAGGGTTGAAAATGAAAAAGAGGGCAGATTAGTGTTGGAAAAGGTAATTGAATCTAATAAGGCCTTTGACAAACTGGTGGAACTAGTCCAGTATCAAGGAGGAGATATTAGACAAATTGAAAATCCTGAATTGCTGCCTAAGGCAAGATATATTATTGAAGTGGTAAGCGATAAGGAAGGATATGTGAAATCATTAGATGCTGAAGAAGTAGGAAGGTGTGCCTTAATGCTAGGGGCTGGCCGTGACACAATGGATTCGGCAATTGACTATTCAGCGGGGATAGTTTTGAACAAAAAGATTGATGACCGGGTGGAAATTGGTGAGCCTTTAGCCTATATTCATTCCAATGATAAGGATAAAGGGGAAAAGGTAAGGGGTATTTTAAAAAATTTATACCAGATTGGGGACAAAAATAAAGAACCAAAGAAACTAATATATGGATTAATAACTAAAGAAGGTATTAAATTATATTAAATTGACACACACTATAATTAGTAAATTATAGTGTGTTTTTTATTGCTTTAATTATTCGATTTTAATGGATAGATTGTATAAGTAAATATTTAATGGTTAATATAAAAATAACTATAGGATTAGGAGGTAATTCAGTGAAGAGAAGAGCTGTATCAATAATTTTGTCATTATTAATTGGGTTAACCATACCAAATTGGGTTTTGGCTGTAGATGAATTGAATATTAAGGCCAAATCTGCTATATTAATGGATTATAATACTGGCGAGGTAATATATGAAAAAAATCCACAGGATAGATTACCTCCTGCTAGTATTAGTAAGATTATGACCCTCTTATTAGGTATGGAAGCCTTGGAAAGTGGGAAAATAAGCCTATCTGATGAAGTAAGGATTAGTGCCCATGCTGCAGGTATGGGAGGAAGCCAGTTGTGGTTGGAAGAAGGAGAGACCCAAACAGTAGAAAACCTATTCAAAGCTATTACTTTAAGGTCAGCCAATGATGCTGCAGTGGCATTGGCAGAACATATTGCTGGTAGTGAAGAGGTTTTTGTTAGAATGATGAATGACAAGGCAAAAGAACTAGGCATGAAGAATACAAATTTTACTAATTCAACTGGCTTACCCCAGGAAAATAATTATGTGTCAGCTTATGATGTAGCTATTATGTCCAGGGAATTATTGAAGCATAAGAAAATACATGATTGGCTAACCATTTATATGGATGAAATGCTAGTAGGTAAAAAGAAGGATAAGGTACAGAGTTTAGTTAACACCAATAGACTTGTAAAGGATTATGAAGGCACCACCGGTATAAAAACAGGCTCTACCAGTGAAGCTGGGTACTGTCTTTCTGCTTCAGCTAAAAGGGGTAATTTACAGCTAATAGCTGTAGTAATGGGTAGTGATACTTCTAAAATAAGATTTGAAGAGAGTATGAGGTTATTAGATTATGGATTTGCAAATTATGATTCTATGACAGTAGGTAAAAAGGGCGACGTTTTAGGAAGAATTTTAGTTCATAAGGGAGAAATTCAATATATTGATGCGGTATTGGAAAGGGATAGCTATATACTACTACCCAAGGGGAAAACGGGAAATATAAGTAAAGAGATATTGCTTCCTGATAGTATAGAAAGCCCGATAGCAGAGGGACAGGAAGTAGGACAGTTAATAGTTAAAGATGATGGTAAAGAAATTGATAGGGTGAAATTAGTGTCTATAGTTAAGGTAGATAGGGCCAATTTATTGGAAATGTTTAAGAAAACATTAAAGAATTTTCTAACAAGTAAATAAGAATAATATTTATTTGTATTTTTTACTGAAAAATTATAAAATATAATAAAGCTTATTAAACCTCGGCTACTAGTCGAGGTTGTATTAATTTCATTTGGAAAGAGGTTTAAATGATGAACTATAATCTATTATTAAGATTGCCTGGCCTATTGGTGGCTATAGTAATCCATGAGTTTTCTCATGGATATGCTGCCTATCTATTGGGAGATGATACAGCCAAAAAATCTGGTAGATTGTCTTTAAATCCATTAAAACATATAGATTTAATGGGATTCATTTTTTTAATACTGTTTAGATTTGGGTGGGCTAAACCTGTACCTATAAATACTACTAATTTTAAGAATCGAAAAATAGGTACTATAGCCGTATCCTTGGCTGGACCCTTATCCAACTTTTTATTGGCTATAATAATTGGTTTTATAATCTCTAAAGGAATTATAAAGAATTATTTAATATTTCAAGTAATGCTTATAATGTTATGGTATAATATGATGCTGGGCATTTTTAACCTTTTACCGTTTCCACCGCTGGATGGATCTAAGGTATTAGCCAGTTTATTACCATCTAAATATGAGTATTTTTTCTATAAAAATGAAAGATATTTATATTTTATATTGATCCTTTTAGTTGCTACCAATACAATAGATAAAATTTTGAGTCCTTTAATAGATATTAGCTTAAATATTTTATTAAAAATAATTAGTTAATAGGGGTTTGTGTATGGAATACAAAGTGGTATTAGAATCCTTCGAAGGTCCAATGGACTTATTACTTCATTTAATAGAAAAAGCACAGATTGATATATATGACATACCTATAAATGAAATAACTGAACAATATATTGATTATTTATCTAGGATGGAAGAGCTAGATTTAGAAATAACTAGCGAATTTTTGGTTATGGCGGCAACTTTATTGGAGATAAAATCCAAATTACTACTGCCTCAAATTAATAAGGGCCATGGTGGGCAATTAGAGATGGAAGAGGCGGATCCTAGATTGGAATTGGTAAAAAAATTGGTGGAATACAAGAAGTATAAGGATGCTTCTATGAAATTGAGGAATATTGAAAAAACACAAAGGAAGGTATACTACAAGCCTAAAGAAGACCTTTCTTACTATGTTGCAGAAGAGAAGGAATTGGAAGAAATGGATTTAAATAAATTGGTACAAGCCCTAATAAAATTACTTAGTAAAAATAGGAAGGACATAGATTCCATATCTATAAAAGAAATACAGGAGGAAGAATATTCTCTGGAAGTATATATTGCTAAAATAAAAGAGGAAATTGAAAAAAAAGAGGAGGTCAAGTTTAGTCAGTTATTCCATATAAATACCAATAAAAAAGAGATAATAGTAACCTTCCTATCCTTGCTAGAATTGATTAGATTGAAATATGTAACCTTTTATCAAGAGGAAAATTTCTCTGACATAATAATTAAAAAGAGCAGAAAGGGTGCTACTTAATGGACAGGAGAGAGATCAAATCAATTATAGAAGGTTTGCTATTTGTATGGGGGGAGCCTTTATCTATAAAGGATATTTGCCATGTACTAGAGCTGGAAGAAAAATTTTTAGAAGAAGTATTAAAAGAAATGATGGAGGAGTTTGATTACTACAGGAGGGGTATAAAAATATTGCGTTTTAATGATAAATATCAGTTATCAACTAGACCTGAACATTATCAATGGATTAGCAAACTTTCTCAGAAGGAGGATAGCAAGAGCCTTTCTGCTGCAGCCTTAGAGACATTATCTATTATTGCCTATAGACAACCTATAACTAGAAATGAAATAGAGGCTATTAGAGGGGTAAGATCAAATAAGGCATTAGAAACATTATTAAATAAAGGATTGATTGAAGAAAAAGGAAGGTTGGAAAGGGCAGGACGGCCAATAATATACGGTACTACCGACGAATTTTTGAGATATTTTGGACTTGAAAGCTTGGATGAATTGCCTTCATTGAAAAATTTTGACATTGAAAATGAGGATATTGTAGATTTAGAAGAATAATACATTTTCGGTATTATTCTTCTTTTTTTATGGAAAGATATTGATATAGGATATAGGCCGATGTAGGGGTGAGTCAATGAAGTATATTATATTGGCAATTTTATTAGGTATCTTTATTCTTTTATTCCTTCCAGTCAAATTTAATATAAATTATATAAACCATTGTGGTAGTGGAAAACTAGATATTACTACTTCTTATTTTTTTGGATTATTTAAACCTGAAATATATCCCTTTGATAAGAAAAAAAGGGAAAGGCCTAGTAAACCTAAAATATATACCACCTTCCCCTACATAACTAGAGATTTACAATACAAAAAGTTTATCGATTATATATGGGATAGATTAGTTATTGAAAGGGTAGATTGGGAGACTGAAATTGGGTTTGAAGATGCAGTTTTAACAGTCCTTGCTAATGGGCTTGTATGGCAAATCAAAAGTATTCTTATGGTTTTTGTATTATCAGATAAAGAGATTAACAAGATAAATATTGATGTAATAACCCTTTTTAATGAGAATGAATTTAATACTAAATTTAATTGCATAATAAAAATAAGAATTGTTTATATTATAATTGTATGGATTTGGTTATTAAAATGGTATAAAGGCGGTGAAAAAATTGACAGAACATCCAATAGAAGGGCTAATGAAAACTACAATGGATAATTTGAAAGAGATGGTGGATGTAAATACTATTATTGGAGATCCAGTACAATCACCGGACGGATTGGTTATTATTCCAGTATCAAAAATTACCTTCGGATTTGCATCGGGTGGTGCGGAGTTCAATAAGGGGAAAAATTCTAAAGATCAATCTACATCTGAGAGTAAATTTCCCTTTGGAGGAGGTAGTAGTGCGGGAGTTTCCGTTCAACCTGTTGGATTTATAGTAGCAGGTAATAATCAAATAAAATTATTAACAGTAGATGAAGGTAATACAGCCTTAAGCAATTTATTTGATTTTGTAAGTAAAATAGCAGATAATATACAGAAAACCACAAACAAAACTAAGGCGGATCCAAATGTGGATAATAAAAAAGAAGTCCAATAAGAAGCAGATTTTTTCTGCTTCTAATCTTTTATTATAGAGGAGGGCATAGGTTGAGGAAAAGGGTAGTGGTATTAAGCATAATAATGGTATTATTTGTATGTGAATTTTCTTATTCTGAGAAGCCATTAATAAGTGCACAATCTGCTATACTTATGGATGCTCAATCTAAAAGAGTTTTATTAGAATATAATCCCTATGTAAAATTACCCATGGCAAGTACAACTAAAATTATGACTGCTCTAGTAGCCTTAGAAAATGGGAAATTAGATGATAAGGTGAAAATTGGTAAAGAAGCAGTAGGTATAGAGGGATCCAGTATATATTTACAGGAAGGTGAAATATTAACCTTAGAGGATCTATTGTATGGTCTGATGCTGAGATCGGGCAATGATGCAGCCATGGCGATTGCATATCATATTGGAGGAGACCTAGAAAATTTTGTTAAAATGATGAATAAAAAGGCAAAGGAAATGGGGGCAAATAGTACTAATTTTGCCAATCCCCATGGCTTACACCAGGAAAATCATTATACTACAGCGTATGATCTGGCATTGATTACAGCTGAGGCTATGAAAATAGAAAAATTTAAAGAGATATCAAAAACAAAAAAATGGAAAGCCAACAGGGAAAAGAATAATATATTCTATAATAAAAATAATACCCTGTGGGATTTTGATGGGGGGGATGGGGTCAAGACTGGGTATACTAGAAATGCAGGCAGATGTTTAGTAACTAGTGCTACTAGAAATAATACCCAATTAATAGCAGTTGTATTAAATGATAGCAATTGGTTTAATGACTGTTACAAGCTGATGGATTATGGTTTTAAAAATTTTACTACCTATGTAATATTTGATAAAGAGCAATTTATCAAAAACATACCTGTTATAGATGGAAACAAAGAGAGTATAAGGGTAGTAACCAAGAACTCTTTATTATATCCTTTAAGGGAGGAAGAATTGGAAAAAGTTAAAATTAATGTGACTTTACCCAATAGAATTACTCCACCTGTAAGGAAAGGGGATTATGTTGGAAATATAGTTGTATATTTAGATGGAAGGATAATCCATGAAGACAGTTTAATTTCTAAAGATACAGTATCTAGATTAGGTCCTATTAAAAGGATAATAAATAAAATAAAAGGATTTAATATCAATTAGCATCCCTCCCATATTCTTCCGGCTTGATATAGAAGAAAATTTTAAATTTATTAACAATCTATGGTAAACTATGTATAGAGAAAGCAATAAATGATACAAAAATGGTAATATATATGGGAGGATTTAGTTATGAGACTACAAAAATATATTGCTCGTTCTGGTTTGGCCTCCAGGAGAAAAGCTGAAGAATTGATATTACAGGGTAGGGTGAAAGTTAATGATGTAATCGTTAAGGAACTGGGAACAAAAGTGGATCCTCAAAAGGATACAATAAAGGTTGATAATAAGGTAATTAAATTGGAAAGCAATAAAGTCTATATAATGTTAAATAAACCGGAAGGATATGTTACTACTTTAAAGGATAAATATAGTGTTAAAATTGTATTAGATCTAATCCATGGAATTGATGAGAGGATATTTCCTGTAGGAAGGCTTGATATGGATACTTCTGGCTTATTACTATTGACCAATGATGGAGATTTGGCCTTTAAACTAACCCATCCTAGTTTTCAAGTAAAGAAAAAATATATCGCCTTAGTGGAGGGAATTCCAACAAATAATAAATTAGATAAGTTCAGGAAGGGTTTAAAAATCGATGGTAGAATGACAGCCAAAGCTCATGTGAGAATACTTAAAAAATATAGGGATTCAGCATTGCTTGAAATAATAATCCATGAAGGTAGAAATAGGCAGGTTAGGAAGATGTGTAAATCTATTGGCCATCCTGTAAAAAAACTAAAGAGGATTGCCATAGGAGATTTAGAATTAGGGGATTTAGACCTGGGTTGCTGGAGACATTTAACAAAAAAAGAGGTGGAATATTTAAAGGGCCTTTAATTTAGTAATAAAACTATAATTTTTAGATTTATTTATAAATATCTGATTTTGAAAGGAGATAGGATGATTAGTTTAAGTTTAATAAAAAAAGAGGAGTACAAAGAGGCTAAAAGTATCCTTGAATTTGAAAATATAGAAGATTGTTTTGAGGAGGGAATTGTTTATATATTAAAGGATAGAGATGAAATGTTGGGATTGGGTAAAATATCACTAGAAAAGGATTATGGTATTTTAAAATATATAGTTGTTAGGGATGAATATAGGGGTGCAAATTTAGGAGATGCTCTTTTAAGGGTTTTAATATACAAAGCTGAATCTTTAGGGATAGATAGGGTATACTTTAGAGATGGGGATAGCTATTTGCTAAGTAATGGTTTTTTATACAATGGTGATAATTTAAAGGATACTTACAGATTGGTACTAAATGTTCATGATTTTTTTAATAAATCCTGTTCTAATTGTGGTGGTAAAAATGGCTTTTAAACATTTTATTAACCCTGTAGCAACAGCAAAAAAAATAATGTCCCATTGTATTAAAGAAGGAAATATTGTATTGGATTGTACCGTAGGCAATGGAAATGATACCCTTTTATTGGCTAGATTAGTTGGACAAACTGGTAAGGTATATGGATTTGACATCCAGTCTATTGCTATCCAAATAACAGAAGAAAAATTAATAAAAGAAGGTCTGGACAAAAGGGTGATTCTAATTAATGACAGCCATGAAAATATAGATCAATATATATCTGAAAAGCTTCATTTAATAATATACAATTTAGGTTATCTGCCAGGTGGGGATAAAAGGATTAAAACAAGTGCTGTAACTACCATAAATAGTATAAGGAAAGCATTGACCTTATTAGACAGAAACGGATTATTACTTGTTACTTGTTATAGGGGCCATGAGGGTGGAGAAGAAGAAAGTAAAGCTGTAAGGGAAATGTTACAGTCATTAAACCAAAGAGAATATAATGTTTTAGAGTTTAATTTTTTAAATCATATAAACAAGCCGCCAATTTTATATGGTATAGAAAAATTATAATACAGGAGGTTAAAAAATGGCAGGTGTTAAAATTACTGAAACTGCTCTAAGGGATGCTCATCAATCTTTAATTGCAACAAGGATGAGAACTGAAGATATGCTACCTATTGCTGATAAAATGGATAGGGTCGGCTTTCACTCTTTGGAAGTTTGGGGAGGAGCAAGCTTTGATTCTTGTCTAAGGTATTTGAATGAAGATCCATGGGAAAGATTGAGGGCTTTAAGAAAGGCTTTTAAGAATACAAAATTGCAGATGTTGTTGAGGGGGCAAAATCTTTTAGGCTATAAACATTATCCAGATGATGTAGTGGAAGAATTTATAAAGAAATCTATAGAAAATGGTATTGATATTATAAGAATATTTGATGCATTAAACGATACTAGAAACATAAAAAAATCTTTAGAAGCCACCAAAAAATATGGTGGCCATGCCCAGGTAGCTATTTGTTATACAACTAGTCCGGTTCACAATAATGAATACTATATAAATTTAGCCTTAGAAATGGAAAAGATGGGGGCCGATTCAATATGTATTAAGGATATGTCTGGAATATTGTTGCCTTATGTAGCTGAGGAATTGGTTAGGGAGTTAAAGAAGAAGATATCAGTACCTCTACAAATCCATTCCCATTTTACCAGCGGTATAGCTAATCAAACTTACATGAAGGCTATTGAAGCAGGGGCGGATATTATAGATACGGCTATATCACCTTTAGGCATGGGGACTAGCCAGCCTGCTACAGAATCTATGGTGGCTTCATTACAGGGTTCTCCCTATTATCCAGATATAGATATGGATTTATTACTAGAAATAACAGATTATTTTAAGGAATTAAGAGAAAGATATAGGGAGGAAGGATTGTTAAATGAAAAGGTGCTAAATGTTGATGCTAGAACACTAAGATATCAGGTACCTGGTGGAATGCTTTCCAATTTAGTATCCCAATTGAAATCTCAAGGAGCATTAGATAAATTTGAGGCTGTATTAGAGGAGATTCCCAGGGTTAGAGAGGATTTTGGCTATCCACCTTTGGTAACACCTATGAGTCAAATGGTAGGAACTCAAGCGGTATTTAATGTTATATTAGGAGAAAGGTATAAAATGGTTCCTGTGGAAGCGAAGAACTATGTGAAAGGCCTTTATGGAAAACCCACTATACCCTTAAAGGAAGAGATAATAAAGAAAATAATAGGAGATGAAGAGGTATTTGATGGAAGGCCTGCGGATTTATTAGAACCAGAACTTGATAAATTAAGGGAAGAAATTAAAGAGTACATGGAACAGGAAGAGGATGTATTGACTTATGCCTTATTTCCCAAAATAGCCATTGATTTCTTTAAGTATAGGCAAAGTAAAAAGTACAAAATCGATGCCGAATTATTAGATGAAGAATATAAAGTATATCCCGTCTAAACAAGCCTAAAAAGGCTTGTTTTTTTTGCCAAACAATGAAACAAATCTTGCATAATTATTAATAATACCAAAATAATGAAATAAATCTTGCATAATTAAGATTATTTTGTTATTATAATAGTAGAAAAACCACAAAAGGGGGAAATAATTTTGAAAACCTTGGAAAAGCTTAATGTGGAAGAAAATCTGTGCAAGGGTTGTGGAATATGTGTTGCATTTTGTCCCAAAAATGTATTAGAAATAAAAAGTGGTAAAGTCCATATAAAAAATTTGGAAGATTGCATTGAATGCGGTTTGTGTGAATTAAGATGTCCTGATTATGCCATTTATTTAGTATTTAGGGGGTAAGTAACATGCCAGAGGGAAGGATAAAATTAATGCAGGGTAATGAGGCTTGTGTGGAAGCTGCAATTATTGCTGGAATGGAATTCTTTGCAGGTTATCCAATCACTCCATCAACGGAAATAGCAGAACTATCAGCAGCAAAATTACCTAGAATAGGTGGCAAGTTTATTCAAATGGAAGATGAGATTGGTAGTATTAGTGCTGTTATTGGTGCGTCTTTAGCAGGCAAAAAATCTATGACAGCAACTAGTGGTCCTGGTTTTTCCCTTAAACAGGAGGGTATAGGATATGCAATAATGGCGGAAGTTCCTTGCGTAATAGTAAATGTTCAAAGAGGGGGCCCTAGTACTGGAATGCCAACTTCACCTGCCCAAGGAGATATTATGCAGGCTAGATGGGGAACCCATGGGGATCATTCAATAATTGCCTTGTATCCTTCTACAGTTAGGGAAATATTTGATACAACAATTAGAGCCTTTAATTTAGCTGAAAAATACAGAACCCCTGTTATTCTATTGATGGATGAGGTAATTGGCCATATGAGGGAAAAGATTTTAGTCCCAAACAAGAATGATATTAAAATATATAATAGAAAAAAACCCACATCTGGTCCTAAGGATTATAGGCCTTATCAGGTAAAAGAGGGAGATATAGTTCCCCAAATGGCAAGTTTCGGTGAAGGATATAGATTTCATGTAACTGGACTAGTTCATAATGAGATGGGTTTTCCTTCAAATGACAATAAAGTAGCCCAAAATTTGATAAACAGATTGATCAATAAAATTGAAAATAATATAGAAGATATTGTTGAATATGAGGAATATAGATTGGAGGATGCAGAAGAGATAATTGTCGCCTATGGTGTGACTGCTAGATCAGCTAAATCAGCCATCGACATATTAAGAGATGAGGGACTAAAGATAGGCCTCTTTAGACCGATTACCATTTGGCCAGTTGCACAAAGGCAGTTAGAAGAAATAGCTAAAAAAGTTAATAGTATATTGGTAGTAGAAATGAATATGGGACAATATGCACTGGAGATAGATAGGATAGCAGGTAAGTATACTAGGGTAGGAAAATATGGTCGTGTTGATGGGGAGCTTGTTACTCCAGAGGAGATTGTTTCTTTTGTAAGGGAGGGTAAAGATTGCCAAGCCAATTAATAGAAAAATACTTTAGAACCAATAGTTTACCTCATATTTGGTGTCCAGGCTGTGGAAATGGAATAGTGCTAAGAGCAATTGTAAAGGCTATAGATAATATTGGAATAGATCAGAATAATGTATGTGTTGTTTCTGGTATAGGATGTTCTTCTAGGGCTTCTGGTTATTTAGATTTTAATACTGTACATACAACCCATGGAAGGGCATTAGCTTTTGCTACCGGTATAAAATTGGCTAACCCCAATTTGCATGTTATAGTGATTACTGGAGATGGAGATTGTGCTGCCATTGGAGGCAATCACTTGATTCATGCTGCCAGAAGGAATATAGATATAACCACCATTGTTTTTAACAATAATATATATGGTATGACTGGAGGTCAATATTCTCCCACTACTCCGACTGGAGATAAGGGAACTACTGCCCCCTATGGTAATATTGATGCAAATTTCGATCTGTGTGAATTGGCGAAGGCTGCAGGAGCTACTTATGTAAGCAGGTCTACTGTATATGGAGCAAATATGATTATAAAGCAAGTAGAAGCAGGGATCAAGAATAGGGGTTTTTCATTTATAGAGACCTTAACCACCTGCCCAACTTATTATGGTCGGAAGAATAAAAAGGGGGATCCTGTAGATTTGATTCGCCATTTAAAGGAAATTTCAGTTAATAAAACTGAATATGAAAAATTGCCTGAAGAAAAACGAATGGGTAAAATTGTTATAGGGGAATTATACAGAGGAGAAAGGCCAGAATATACGGATGAGTATATTAAAATTATAGAGTCCTTTAAAGGGGAGATTTAATATGGCGTATTTTGAATTAATATTAAGTGGTTCAGGAGGACAGGGTCTTATATTAGCGGGAATTATTTTAGCAGAAGCAGCACTACATGATGGAAAAAATGTAGTTCAAACCCAATCTTATGGACCAGAGGCTAGGGGTGGATCCAGCAGGGCAGAAGTAATTATTAGCGACAGCTTAATCAATTATCCTAAGGTAAAAAAATGCGATATTCTATTATCTTTGACCAAACAAGCCTGCGACAAGTATATTAATTTTTTGAAGCCTGGCGGAATATTGATTGTAGATGAAAGTATTGAAAATAAACTAGAAAGGGAGGATATTAAGATTTACTCCATACCAATATTACATACCGCTGCCAACAAATTGGGGAAGGCTATGGTTGCCAATATTGTTGCATTAGGTAGCATTTATCAAATTACTAAGATAGTAAGTAAAGATGCTCTTGAAAATGCTGTATTAAAAAGAGTGCCTGCTGGCACGGAAGAATTAAACAAAAAAGCATTAGAGGAAGGGATTGAACTAATAAAAAAGTATAAGGATGGTTTATATGGGAGAGTATGTTGATCTAATCAAAGTAATACAAAACAATTTTAATCAGCTGAGTAAAGGTCATAAATTGATAGCTGAATTTATTATGAATGAATATGATAAAGCAGCCTTTATGACAGCTGCTAGTTTAGGAGAGGCTGTTGGAGTAAGTGAATCTACAGTAGTACGATTTGCAAATACATTAGGATATGATGGATATAGGGAACTGCAAAGAGAGTTACAAGAATTAATTAAAAACAAGCTTACTACAGTACAAAGAATATCATTGAGTAAGGATTTTTCTGACTATGAAAAAGCTTTAAAAATGGCTATTAGAAAAGATATAAACAATATTGAAAAAACTTTAAATGAATTGGATTACCAAGCTTTCCAAGAGGCTGTAGAACTGATACTAAAGGCTGAAAATGTATTTGTGCTAGGCCTTAGGAGCTCATCCTTTCTTGCTGAATACTTAGGCTTTTATTTAAATTTTTTATTGGATAATGTAAAAATTGTAACACCTGGTGCCAGTGATGTATTTGAACAGCTTTTAAAGGCAACAGAAAAAGATGTAATTATAGGGATCAGCTATCCTAGATATTCTAAAAGGACCTTAGAAGCTTTAGATTATGGAAAACAAAAAGGATGTAAAATAATAGGTATTACAGATAGTTTAATTTCTCCTGCAGCCCAATATTCTGATACTACCTTGATTGCAAGTAGCAATATGATATCATTTGTGGATTCATTGGTTGCCCCTATGAGTCTAATTAATGCCCTTATTATAGCCATAGGTACTGAAAAACAAGAAGATACTACTGCCCGGTTTAAAGAATTGGAAAGCATTTGGAAAAAACATAGTGTATACGACTATAATAACAATAATAATGAAAAATAGGGTATTTTTAAAAGCACTTCCAAGTAGAGAAGCCTTTTCTACTTGGAAGTGCTTTTTTTGAAATGGAAACTTAGCATAGGAAATTGTCATAAATGATATCATAATTAATATTATCATAAATGATAATAATTATATACATAAATTTTATGTTATAATAAATATTATTAACATACTTATAATAACTAATAATATATGGAGGTAAAAATGAAAAGAATATTCTTTGTAAGACATGGAGAATCCCAATGGAATGTAGTAAATAGAATGCAAGGTCAAAACGATATACCACTTACAGAAAAGGGTATTAAACAAGCCAATTCAATTGCAAATAGATTAGTCAATGAAAATATAGATAAAATATATTCTAGTGATTTAAAAAGAGCATACGAAACTGCCTTAATTATCGGAGATAGGCTTAATTTAGATGTAACTAAAATGAAAGAATTTAGAGAAATGAATTTTGGGGTATGGGAAGGGAAAACCCATGATGAAATTATGGCAGAGTACCAAGAGCAGTTCCTATATTGGAAAAAGGAACCAGAAAATACGAGAATAGATGGGGCTGAAACGTTGCAAGAATTACAAGAAAGAAGTATGGCTGCTTTAAATGAAATAATTTCCAGTAATAAGGAGGATAGTATACTTGTAGTTTCCCATGGGGTAACTATAAAAGTTATGATATTAGGATTACTAGGGATGAGCCTATCAAATTATAAGAATTTAGTAATAGAAAATGTTAGCTTATCCATAGTAGAACTGAGGGATTATAATAGGGTCTTAAAAATACTAAACGATACATGCCATGTAAAGGAGATTTGCTAAAATGAAGGTAGGTGTTATTGGTGGGGGACCTGCAGGAATGATTGCTGCAGGATTTGCCGGATCTAGAGGTATAGATGTAACCTTGATAGAAAAGAACCAACGATTGGGCAAAAAGATGTTTATTACTGGAAAGGGTAGATGTAATATTACAAATGCATCTCCAATTGAGGAGTTTTTTGAAAAGATAATAACCAACAGTTCCTTTTTATATAGTAGTTTTTACTCTTTTACCAATGACGATATCATAAGATTACTGGAATCTTATGGGCTTAAGACAAAAGTTGAAAGAGGGAATAGGGTTTTTCCTGTTTCTGACAAGTCTAGTGATGTTATTAAGGCTTTAGAAAAATTTTTGATAGATAATAATGTAAATATACTATTAAAAACTAAAGTAAAGGAAGTTGACTTTAATGGTAAATTTAAGCTTACATTTGAAGATGGTAGGAAGGCTATATTTGATAAATTGGTTATAGCAACTGGAGGCATATCCTATCCAGCTACAGGTTCAACTGGAGATGGATATGGATTTGCAAGGAAATTAGGGCACACCATAATGCCTTTAAAGCCTTCCCTTGTTCCCATGGAAATAGAGGAAGACTGGATTAAGGATGTCCAAGGTTTATCTTTGAGGAATGTTAAATTGATAGCTAGGATAGGCGACAAATTTATCCATGAGGAATTTGGAGAAATGATTTTTACCCATTATGGGATTTCAGGACCCATTGTATTGTCTATGAGCAATGTGATTAATAAATTTGATAGGAAACATATAAAATTATCCATAGATTTAAAACCTGCGTTGTCCAAGGAGAAATTGGATATAAGGATATTGAGGGATTTTGAAATGTTTAAAAATAAGCAGATCAAAAATGGTTTGAAAAAACTATTACCTGTGAAGCTTATACCTATAATTATAGCTCAATCCGGCATAGATGAAGATAAACCTATACATCAAATTACAAAGGAAGACAGAGCTAGGCTGGTAGATAATATAAAAAGCCTACAGTTAACCTTTAGAAAATTTAGACCAATAGAGGAAGCCATAGTAACCTCTGGGGGTATATCCACTAAGGAGATCAATTCTTCTACCATGGAATCAAAGATAGTACCTGGATTGTATTTTGCTGGGGAAATAATAGATGTGGATGGATTGACTGGAGGTTATAATCTACAGATTGCATATTCAACAGGATATTTAGCAGGCATTAATGTCTAATGCTAAAGCCTCATAATATTTTCATTATTTGTCAACAATAAGCATAAAGTAATACAAATAATGAATTTAGGAGGCTAGCATGAAATCTATATTTAATATTATGGAGAAGGTTTTAATTGGAGTTGCAATTATTTGCATTACGTTTTTGCTGCTTATACAGTTTATGGCTTATGTAAATAATTATTCAATCTTAACCTCTAGATTTAATTGGCCAAGTAGGTATACATCTTATTCCCATTCCCTGTATTATGGAAAGGGGGTTGTAATACTAAAAAATATGATGCCAGAATATAAGGATGTAAATGTACTGGTAAATGGAGAGTATTTTACTGACTTTACTAAAGGGGAGGAAGTTGAAATTACAGTATATGATAATGATTTAATAGAAATCGATGGCACAAAATATAATGAAAAATTACATTTTAAAATAATAGGAATAAGCAGTAATGTTGTAAGTCCTAAGTTAGACAGCCTTGTAACCGTATCCCAAAGTATAGAAATTGTGGGTAAAGTCCAATTAAAATAGGTTGTTTGATTATTGAATTTAATATATAATTATTAGAGGAAGTGATGTAATTGAGGATTGTTTCTATAAGAGGTGCTATTACGGTTGAAAGCAATGATAAGGATAGTATTATAGATGCAACCAAAGAGCTATTATTGGAAATGGAAAAGGTTAACAATATTAATAAGGATAATGTTGTTAGCATCATATTTTCAGCAACTAAAGATTTAAATACTGAATACCCGGCTAAGGCTGCTAGATTGTTGGGATATACTCAATGTGGTTTAATGTGTTTTAATGAGATGGAAGTTATAGGTAGTATTGATAAATGTATTAGAATTATGATTCTGTATCAAGGTAATGTAGAACAAAAAGATGTAAAACATGTTTATCTAAAGGATGCAAAAACATTGAGACCAGATTTAAATAAATAAGCCAATATGCCACCAATTGGGTGGTTATTATTTTGTTAGGAGGCCTATTATGAGGGAAAGATTGGTTATAGCAATAGATGGGCCTGCAGGAGCAGGAAAAAGCACTATAGCTAAAAAAATCGCTAAAATCTTAAAACTAGAATATATTGATACTGGAGCTATGTATAGAGCCCTAACTTTGAAAGCAATAGAAGAAGGAGTTGATCCAGAAGATACAGAAGCAATACTAGAATTAATTGGATCCACTTCAATTTATTTTAAGGATAACCATATTTATTTGGATGGGACAAGGGTAGATGAAGAAATTAGGCAAAATATTGTTAGTAGGAATGTATCTAAAATTGCAAAGATTAAAGAGGTTAGGGAAAAAATGGTAGAATTGCAAAGGGAATTGGCCAAATCAGGTAGTGTCATAATGGACGGAAGGGACATAGGAACAGTTGTATTACCCGATGCCAATTATAAGTTTTTTGTTACTGCCTCAGTAGAAGAAAGAGCAAGAAGAAGGTATAAAGAGTTAATAGAAAGCAATCAGAAGGTTACCTATGACCAAGTTCTAAGTCAAATTAAGGAAAGAGATAGGATTGATAGCACAAGGGAGATTTCTCCGCTGCAGAAAAGCCCTGATGCCTATGAAATTGATACCACCAATAAGACTATAGAGCAGTGTGTAGATGAAATAGTTGATATAATAGAAGGGAGGTAATTGGTTGACTTTTTATAGGGTTGCTCGAATTATTTTATTGGTTATATTTAAATTAATTTTTAAAATAGATGTTATAGGGGTAGAGAAAATTCCCAAAAAAGGTAGGGCAATTTTATGTTCTAATCATGTTAGCCTTTTAGATCCCATTGTGTTAGGCATAGCTGTACCTAGACCTATTTCATTTATGGCAAAGAGGGAGTTGTTTGAAAAACCCATTTTAGGTAGTATAGTCCGTGGACTAAACTCATTCCCTGTTGATAGAGAAGGTTCTGATATATCAGCTATAAGAACTTCTTTAAAAGTATTAAAGGAAGGCAAGCTTCTAGGTATTTTCCCTGAAGGGACTAGGGTAAAAGAAATGGATTTGGATAATGCAAAACCGGGAGTTGCTTTAATTGGTGTCAAAAGCAAATCACCAATAATCCCAGCCTATATTGATTCAAATTATAGACTTTTCAGCAAGGTTACTATTAGAATAGGAGAGCCTATATATCTGGATGAATATTTTGGAAATAGGCTTTCAACGGAGGATTATAAAAATATTAGTAAAAATGTGATGAAATCAATATATTCACTAAAAAGTTTATAGGAGGCAATAAAAGTGAAGATTTATATTGCTGAACATGCAGGCTATTGTTTTGGAGTAAAAAGGGCAGTTGAAATGGCAGAAAAAATTTTAGAAGAATCGGTGGACATGCCTATCTACTCATTAGGTCCATTAATCCATAATCCTCAAGTAGTTGAATACCTAAATAGTAAAGGATTAAAGGTTATAGATAAAATTGAAGGGGTAGATAATGGAAAGATTATCATAAGGGCCCACGGTGTGCCATATAGTCTGCAGAAAAAAATAGAGGACTTAGATTTAGAATTAATAGATTGTACCTGTCCCTATGTAAAAGCTGTTCATAAAAGGGTAAGGGAATATAGAGATAATGGATATAAAATAGTTATAATAGGTGATAAAAACCATCCAGAGGTAATTGGGATTAATGGATGGTGCAATGATGAGGCCATCATCATAAACGAAGAGGAAGAAGCAAAGGATATGCCTAGATATGATAAAATATGTGTTGTTTCCCAAACTACCAATAGATTGGAAAAATTTGAGAGATTATCCAATATAGTTATGGAGAAGGGGAATGAAGTTAAAGTATTTAATACAATATGTAATGCTACAAACCTAAGGCAAACTGCCTGTGAGAAATTGGCAAAAAAAGTTGATGCAATGATTGTAATAGGAGGGTATAATAGTTCCAATACAAATAAGCTAGCTGAAATAAGTAAAAGGTATTGTAATAATGTATATCATATAGAATTATATAAAGATTTACCTTTACAAGAGATAAGAAAATTTAATACAATAGGTATAACTGCAGGTGCTTCAACACCTGATTGGATAATTAAGGAGGTTGTTGATACAATGAACAATATTAATAACAATGAAATAATGGAAGCAATAGAAAATACACTAGTACAAATCCACAGAGGAGATATACTAAAGGGTAAGGTTATATATGTAACAGACGAGGAAATAATGGTAAATATTAATTATAAGTCCGATGGAATTATAACTAAAGATGAATTATCTAATGATCCCGATATAAATCCTAAAGATTTATATAAAGAAGGGGACGAAATAGAGGTATATGTGGTCAAATTAGATGATGGAGAAGGAAATGTGGTACTTTCTAGAAGACGCTTTGAGGCAATAAGAGGATGGGAAGAACTTGAAAGGGCATACAAAAATAATGAAATAATTGAATGCAAAGTAATAACAGATGTAAAGGGTGGGTTATCTGTACTAGTGAATGGTATAAATGGTTTCATGCCAGCATCCCAAATTTCATTGGAATATGTAAATGATTTAAGCCTTTATAAGGGCAAAAAATTATCTGCTAAAATTATAGATTTTGATAGGGGTAGGAGAAGGCTTATTTTGTCAAGTAAAGAAGTTGAAAAAATGGAATTAGAAAAGAAAATAGATGAGCTATGGAATAGTCTTGAAGTTGGAAAAACAATAGAGGGTAGAGTTGAAAGGCTAACAAATTTTGGAGCCTTTGTTGATATTGGTGGCGTAGATGGATTAATCCATATTTCAGATCTGTCTTGGACTAGGATAAATCATCCATCAGAGGTTGTAAAAGTAGGTGATAAAGTTCAGGTTCAGGTGTTAGACTTTGATAGGGATAGAAATAGAATATCATTAGGGTTGAAACAAACTTTGCCTCAACCTTGGGATATATTTATTGAGAATAGAAAAGTTGGGGATGTGATCTCTGGTAAGGTTGTTAATATTTTAGATTTTGGTGCTTTTGTAAGATTAGAAGAAGGTGTGGATGGATTGATTCATGTTTCCCAAATATCAAAGGAACATGTAAATAAACCCTCTGATAGATTAGAAGTTGGACAAAATGTTACAGTTAAAATTATTGACATAAACGAAGAAGATGAAAGAATTAGCTTAAGCATGAAGGCTTTAGAAGAAGATATGGAAGTTGAACCATTAGAAAATCAAGATATAGATGTAACAATAGAAGATATTGCAAAGAATGAGTAAAATGTAAAGGGGTTTGATGTATATTTTCTTTTGTATTGTAGAAAATAATAATGTGACCTCACAAACTACATCAAGACCCCCTTTACATTATTTCTGTGGTTGTATGCCACAGAAATTTTTTATAATAACCATTAAAATTTAATATATACTGTAGATAAATGGAAAATCAATATGTTTAGGGGGATTCCATGGATAAGTGGGAAGTATTCAAACAAAATATAGATAAGTTGATTAATATTGATTTAAACTATTATAAAGAAAAACAGATGAAAAGAAGAATTACTTCTCTTATGATTAGGAATGGGTATAATGATTTTGATGAGTATTTTTTGGGTCTAAAATCGGACAAGGCTTTGCTGGATCAATTTATAAATTATTTGACAATTAATGTATCAGAATTTTATAGAAATCCATCCCAATGGGAAGTATTGGGGAAGGAAATATTGCCAGATCTAGTTTCTAAATATAAAAGGCCTATAAAAGTTTGGAGTTCTGCCTGTTCCACAGGGGAGGAGCCTTATTCCTTAGTGATGCTTTTGACTAAATTTTACAATTTAAATCAAATAGAAGTATTGGCTTCAGATATAGATGAGGGTGCAATAGAAAAGGCTAAAATAGGACTTTATGGAGAAAAGGCATTAGCCAATCTGCCAGGTCAATTCAAACAAGAGTATTTTGAAAAGGTAGGAAATTCCTATAAAATAAAAGATATAATAAAAAATCGTGTTGAATTTAAAAAACTTGATCTTTTAAAAGATCCATTTCCTAAAGATATGGACCTTATCACCTGTAGAAATGTAATGATATATTTTACTGATGAGGCTAAAGAGCTACTGTATAAGAAGTTTCATGACAGTTTAAGCCAGGAAGGGGTCTTTTTTGTAGGAAGCACTGAACAAATAATACTGCCAGAAAGGTACAATTTTAAATCTATTAAAACATTTTTCTATAAAAAATTAAATAGTTATCCTAAATGATACAATTCTTTATCATAGTTAAAATATGTAAAGGGGGTTTAATTGTTGGAAGTAAAAGAATTTTTAAAAATATTGAGTGAAGGAAGCTCTATATCGGGACATGAATTTAGATTGAATGATATTATTATATCCACTTTTAGTGATTATGCTGACCATATATCCACGGATAGCCTAGGGAATTTAATAGCTGTAAAAAAAGGAAAAAACAATAGTTCCAATATAAAAATAATGGTAGCAGCCCATATGGATGAAATAGGTTTGATGGTTAAGGATATAGAAGATAATGGCTTTATTAGATTTACAAGTGTAGGGGGAATAGATCCTAGGACTATAGTAGGTCAAGAAGTAATAGTTCATGGCTCAGAGGATTTATTTGGAGTTATTGGATCTAAACCACCCCATTTACAAGAAGAATCAGAGGTTAATAAAGCTATAAAAATTGATGATATGTTTATAGATATAGGATATCCAAAAGAATTAGTAGAAAAGCTAGTCAAGGTAGGAGATCCAATTACTATCAATAGGGAGTTTAAAGCATTACAAGGTAGTAGATTTACTGGAAAGGCTTTAGATGACAAGGCAGGTATAGCTGCCTTGTTAGAATGTATTAAAGAATTGTCCCATATTAATCATGAATCCGATGTGTACTTTGTAGCTACTGTACAAGAAGAAGTAGGGACCAGGGGAGCCTTTACTAGTACCTATAAGATAAATCCCAATATTGGTATAGCAATAGATGTAGGATTTGGTTCTACGCCGGAGTTACCTAAGTCTGCCACTATCGATTTAGGCAAAGGTCCTGGTATAACTATAGGAGGAAATATACATCCAGGATTAAGAGAAAAGTTGGTAGAGGTGGCTAAAGAATATAATATTCCTTTTCAAATTGAAGTATCACCTGGTCCAACTGGTACTGATGCGAGAGCAATGCAAATTACCAGGGAAGGTGTACCGGCCCTATGCTTGTCAATACCATTAAGGTATATGCATACATCAGTAGAGGTTGTAGATATGAAAGATGTAAAGAATACAGCAAAATTATTAGCATTTTTCATAGCTTCTATTACAAGTGAGAATTTGGAGGGGTTATTATGCTATTAAAGAGATTAACAGAAGCTTCAGGGGTGTCTGGCAATGAAAAGGAAGTTAGACAAATAATATTGGAAGAAATTAGGGGCTTTGTAGACCATGTGAGTATTGATAGGTTAGGTAATCTTATAGCTTATAAAGAGGGCAAGAAGGCTTCAAAAAAATTAATGATTACAGCCCATATGGATGAAGTAGGTTTGATGATTACCCATATTGAAGACTCTGGATTATTAAAATTTATTCCAGTTGGAGGCATAGATAAAAGAATTTTAGTATCTAAACCAGTTTTAGTAGGAAAAAATAAAGTATTTGGAGTTATCGGTGCTAAACCAATCCATCTGCAGAAAAGAGAGGAATGGAAAAAGGCATTAGATTTAGATCAATTATATATAGATATAGGTGTAGATTCTAAAGAAGAGGCAGAAAAATTAGTAAATGTTGGAGATTATGTGGCTTTTTATAGCAAATATATGGAATTTGGAGATAATTTAGTAAAGGCAAAGGCTTTAGATAATAGGGTAGGATGTAGTTTATTAGTGGAATTATTGAAGGAAGTTAAGGATATAAGTTTTTATGGCGTATTCACCGTTATGGAGGAGGTGGGCCTTATAGGTGCTGGTCCAGCTGCATATAGTGTAAATCCAGATATAAGCATAATATTAGAAGGTACATTGTGTTATGATGTACCAAAGCTGGATGAACATCTAATCCCCACTTATATAAATAAAGGACCTGCCATATCCTTAATGGACAGGACTACTCTATTTGATATGGATTTTAGAAAGAAGATAGTAGGAATCGCAGAAAAAAATAATATACCCTACCAATATAGGAAGACTACTATGGGAGGAAATGATTCAGGTAAAATACATACCACTAAAGAGGGCTCTATTACAGCTACAATATCCGTACCTTGCCGTAACATTCACTCACCTACCTCTGTAATGAGCAAAAAGGATTATGAAAACACCTATAAATTGTTAAAGGCTATTTTATCTGAGTACGAGAAGGGGGAATTATAAAATGAAATTTAATAGTAATCTGTTGAAAAAATTGGTTACAGTATATGGACCCTCAGGTAATGAGGGAAAAATTAGGGAGGTTATTGAAAAAGAAATTAAAGACTATGTTGATGATATTTTTGTTGATGATCTAGGGAATCTAATAGCTAGAAAAAAGGGAAATGGAAAAAGAGTTATGGTAGCTGCCCACATGGATCAAATTGGACTAATGATTACCCATATTGATGATAAGGGATTTTTGAGATTTACAAATGTAGGAGGGATAAATCCCTATACTTCCTTAAGTCAACAAGTTGTATTCGAAAATGGCATTATAGGTGTTATATCATCTGAGCCCATGGAGGATATGGCTAAACTTAAATTAGAAAATCTGTTTATTGATATAGGAGTTAAAAGCAAAGAAGAAGCTGAAAAATTGGTTAACATAGGGGATATATGTGTTTATAGATCTGAATATGGTGAAAATGACAACGTGGTATTCAGTAAATGTTTAGACGATAGGGTGGGCTGTTTTGTAGCTATAGAAGCTATAAAACAATTGAAAGATTCTAATAATGATCTGTATTTTGTTTTTACAGTGCAAGAAGAGGTAGGATTAAGGGGGGCAAAAACCTCTGCCTATAGGATAGAGCCTGAAATTGGTATAGCCATAGATGTTACTGGAAGTGGCGATACTCCTAAAGCAAAACCTTTTGCAGTTGGATTAGGTAAGGGAACTGCAATTAAGGTGAAGGACAATTCTGTTTTAACCCATCCTAAATTAAGACAATTTATGGTTGAGGTAGCTAAGGAAAATAATATACCCTATCAAATGGAAGTACTAGAATTTGGAGGTACTGATTCTGGTGCAATCCATTTGACCAAGGAAGGAGTACCTTCTGGAGTGATTTCCATACCAACCAGGTACATCCATTCTACTGTAGAGATGTCATCAAAGGAGGATATTATAAATTCAATTAAGCTATTGGTAAAAATATTAGAAAGGGATATTGAAATATAAAGGGCTGAAACTTCAGCTCTTTTTTTATTGAGGAGATCAAAGGATAAATAGGTAAATTTGTGGTATTATATCGGTATTTGTTAGATAAAATATTATTATTTGTAAAGGAATTCAGGGAGGATTAAAGAATATTAATATGTAGACTGTTTAAAGGGGGTAAAATAATGATAGATGTTGACAAACAATATAGCATTTCTGAAGTAGCTGAGTTGACAAGCTACCCTCCTCATGTACTTAGGTATTATGAAAAGGAATTTGAGTTGGACATTCCGAGAAATGAGTCCAACCACCGATACTATACCTATGCTGAAATTGAAATCTTTCAGTATATTAAATCCCTTCAAGATAAAGGGTTTAGCAATAAGCAAATCAAACTAATTTTAAAATCACCGGAATTATTGTTAAATTCAAATGAGGAAACAGCATTAACCAATATAAGTCCTGTAGAAAATATAGATCCTGTCAAATTGGCCAAAGAAATAAGCTTAAGCTTGCAGGAGGGATTTTTTGATGAATTAACAAGAATATTAGAGAACAATAAAGAGTATAATGCTCAAATTGTAAAAGAATTATTAGATGAAATAACAGCTTTAAGAAATGAATTAAATAGCAAGGAGAGGGATGTTTTAATATGCGAAAATGCCAAACTAAAGATGAAGGTAAAAGAAAAATCCTATGAAATTGCAGAATTGAAAGAAAAGATAAAGAGATTGGAGAATAATAGAAATATTTTTCAAAAACTGTTTAAAAAAGGCAGCTAAGAACAAAAATGACTGAGCATGAAGTAAAACTTGCAAAATCGCATACAAAATCCATTACAATGCATGCAAAATTGCAATATTAAATGATAGAAAATTCATTTTTTTCGAAAAACCCCTTGTATTTCCTTATTATCCATGCTATAATTAAACAAAATAAGGCAAAGGGGTACGTTATTATGAAGAAAGATAGTGGTAGAAAATACAAGATGGTACAGAAGAACAATTATAAAAGATGCGGAGCAATTTCCTGTATAAATAATATTTGTGGATTATGCAATATTGAAAAATGCGAATTATATGAGGATACACTTATGCAGGAAGATTAATTGAGAATGATGGGAAAGGAACAAAAGACAATGATTTAAACATTAGGATTTGATTGTATTTTGAAAGTTGCAAGATTTTGATTTTATGGGATAGGCAGGCAATTTATTATGGGGAAAATAAAACAAAAATCAATATTAAATTAATGCCAAAGCCATTGTTTTAGTATAAAAACAAATTGGCTTTGGCATTATGTTTTGTAAACACTTTTGATCATTGCTAATATTTAAGTCTTATAATGGGGAAGTTAACAAATTTTTTAACAAAATATCAATAATGAGATGAAATAAATTTTATTTAGTGTATAATATATATAGACATTATCATAAAATTTATTATTAAAGTTAAAATATATATAAGAAGGGAGAATGGTAATGAGTAAACCAATATTATCAGCACATTTTCAATCAAGACAGCCTTCAGATGTACGTTTGTCCCAGATGAAATTTGCTGAGCGTAAAGATAAACCAGAAAAAGTGATAAATGTTGCAATAGGAAATGTATCCTTACCAACAAATCCAGCTATGCAAAAAAGAATGTTTGAACTTAATGCACCTGAAAGTCCATTTGCAAATGGAGTTATTAGATATTCAGGATCAGCAGGTATTGAAGAAGCGCAAAATGCTTTTAAGAATATTCTAAAGAGTGAAGGCTTTGATACAGAAAACCTGTATGTACAGATAACAGATGGTGGTTCTGCTGGTATGGAATTGTTAATCCTAGGAGTATGTGGACCAGCAGGAAGCGATGAAAGACCACTTATGATGATCGATCCCGCTTATACAAATTATATCTCCTTTGCTGAGAGACTTGGTCGTAAAACTGTAACTATCAAAAGATATCTGGATGAAAATGGAAAGTTTAATTTACCAGATATGAATGAAGTTGAAGAAATGATAAAAACTCATAAACCAGGAGCTCTTTTAGTAATTCCATATGACAATCCAACAGGCCAATACTATACATACGATCTACTAAAGGATCTTGCAAGATTATGTGTTAAATATAATATGTGGATGGTAAGTGACGAGGCATATCGTGAACTATATTATAGGGACAATGAAGAATTAGTAAGTATTTGGGGCTTATCAGATGAGGATGTGCCAGGAATTGAAGGAAGAAGGATTAGTATCGAGACAGCTTCTAAGGTATGGAATGCATGTGGATTAAGAATAGGTGCTGTTATCACAGATAATGAAGAATTCCACAGAAAATCTGTTGCTGAATATACAGCAAACCTTTGTGCTAATGTAATTGGTCAATATATATTCGGAGCACTAGCTCATGAAAGCAAAGAAGACATCCTAGCATGGTGCAAGAAGCAAAGAGATTACTATAAGGACTTAATAGTGAAATTCTATAACGATATTAAAGAATTAGAACCAGATCTTATAGTATCAAGCCCAGATGCGTCAATTTACTCTGTGATAGATGTTAGAAATGTTGTTAAACCAGGATTTGATTCAATTGATTTTGCCCTATATTGTGCTGGAGAGGGTTCTGTAAATATAGATGGAGTTGAAACCACTCTACTAGTAGCACCAATGAAAGGTTTCTATGATATTGAAAATGACGAAGAAAACCCAGGAAGAACTCAATTTAGAGTTTCCTTTGTTGAACCACCAGAAGATATGGCTAAAGTTCCTAAGCTTTTTGTAGAGTTACTAAGACAATATGAGGCCAAAAGATAGGACAAGCAAAAAGTCTGCTATTAATAGCAGACTTTTTTAAGGCTCTTTGTCAATAGTTGGGGTGGGATTTTCTTAAATCCCGCTCCATTACTATTTTTACCCTTATTTTTTTGTTATGATTGAGATGGATAGAATTACATGTATTTTGGGTGCACTTAATAAACCTAGCTA
>JAAYEM010000033.1 GCA_012728725.1 Tissierellia bacterium
ATTTTTCTGCCAACTGGCTTACACTTTCATAGCCCTTGCTGGATTCCTTGGCCTGTTCATAGGCTCCATTGGCCAATTCCTCTACTGCCTTTGCCACCTCTTCTACTGATATAGAGGTTTCATTGGCATTCTTAGATATATCCTCAGAAAAACTGTATAGCTTTTGGGAGCCTCTATTTATATCACTAATTATGGAATTAAGATTTTCTCTCATCCTGTTTATATTATTGGCAATATAGCCAACTTCTGTTTTATTCTTTCCTAGTTCATGATAGGCTTTATCTTCAGTCAAATCTAGATTTGATATCTTATCAACTAGTAGATTCAATTTGCCTATTGGTACTGTTACATCCCTTCTAATGGATATATATAGGAATACTAAAGCAGCCAATGCCACTACTATTCCTAGGATTATCCCCTGCTTTATAATATTTTTAGTTGCATCTTCTACATTGTCCATGGCAAGGGCAAAACAAAAAATACTGCTTACTCCGTAGGATTTTGAATCATCCTGTGATCCATTTTGGCTATCTAGGCTAGATACATCTCCAATAAAGGGCACATAGACATTATATACATTCTTATTTAACTCCTCATCCCAAACTACTTGTGAATAAGTTTTTCGTTTGCTCAATAGCTCTCTAGCTTCTTCACTAAGTTGGGTATCCCTTATCTCTCCCCTGCTATCGTATCTTGGATTAAAACCTCCATCTAGGGATATTACATATAATACGGATTCATTTTTGATTATTTCCTTTATAGTTCTTTCTAAGTCCATACTCTTCTTCATATTGACAATATGATCAGCCTTTATTCCTATTTGGACTGCACCAAAATCTGCTTTGACTGCTCCATATTTAAGATAAGTATCAGCAAGGGTACTCTGCCTTATATCTTCTATTATCTTCTCCCTTCTCCCTTCCAGAACGTTCCATATTGCATGGCCTTCTGGATATACATAGTTTACGCTTTCATCTTGATTTGAATAAAGGGTTAGGCCATCATGGTCAACAATATTTATCTCAGCAACCCCTGTCTGCCTTGCTAGGGCCTTAATTCCTCATTGGTATAGTTTCCCTTAATTTTTATAAAATGGCCTAGATTTTCTATGTAGATATCGATTATTTGGTCTACGTCCCTTTCCACATTGCTTAAATTCTTTAGGTTATATATTAGTATGTCGGCAATTTGTTTTGCCTGAGCATCCAACTGGCTGTATAGGGCTTCCCTTGCATTTCTAACTGAAAAGTATGTAGAAATTGCTACTACTAGCATAAGAAATACACTTACTGTTACAACTATCTTTCTTCCCAATGATCTAACTTTAACCTTATCTTTGGTATTAGCTTTTGACTTATTTAATTTCCCCTTTGTTTTGTTATTAATCTCCTCAGGTTTTGTTTTCATCATTGCCACCTCTTTTTTTATATCATTTGCCATTTGTAAATATCGACATCCTTCAACATTTTCTTTAGTGAAATTTTAAATATTTCAACTATTTTATATCTATAATCAAAAATCTTCCTAGCCAGCTAGGAAGATTTTTGATCTATA
This sequence comes from Tissierellia bacterium, assembly GCA_012728725.1. Classification (GTDB taxonomy): domain Bacteria; phylum Bacillota; class Clostridia; order Tissierellales; family Tepidimicrobiaceae; genus JAAYEM01. The sequence continues at coordinate 1,555 of JAAYEM010000033.1, forward strand.
TTAAATTTTCTAATTATGGTCTCAAGTTTAGCAGCCATTTCTTTTAACCTTTCCGTCATATTGAATATCTCTTCAATAGTTGCCGACTGTTCTTCTACCGATGCAGATACCTCTTCTGTAGAGGCAGAGGATTCCTGGGCTATAGATGTAATATGCTCTATGGCTGCCACCACTTCCCCCTTCATCTCTTCTACCGTATTTATGCTTTCTACTAAACTG
>JAAYEM010000034.1 GCA_012728725.1 Tissierellia bacterium
AATCCCACCCCAACTATTGACATAGAGCCCAATATCCTTAGGAAAATCAAAAAAAATAAAAAAACATCCCTTTTTGGTCCTTACCAAAAAGGGATGTTTAACAATTGGTGCTCCATCAGGGACTCGAACCCCGGACACCCTGATTAAGAGTCAGGTGCTCTAGCCAGCTGAGCTAATGGAGCTTATTCAATCAACACATTTTATTATACTATGGTTGATTGAATTTGTCCATACCTTTTTTGAAATTATTCATCATATTTTTTGTTTAAGAAAAACAAGGCTAGAGTTCCAGGGCCAGAGTGGGCTCCTATAGCGCAGCCTATGGTATTTATAACAAAATCGGTAACTCCGTATTTTTCCTCAATCATTTCCTTTAATTTCATAGCCACTTCTATATCATCTCCATGGCTAATTCCAATGGTTTGGTTCTTTAAATCTGCATCTTTTCCTCTTGCATCCATTATTTCTAACATACGCTTTAATACCTTACTTCTTCCTCTCACCTTTTCCAAGGGCTGTAGTCTACCATCCCTTGTAACCTCTAAAATAGGTTTAATATTTAATAGTCCACCTACGAAGGCCTGGGTTCTAGTTACCCTTCCCCCTCTAAATAGATATTCAATATCATCTACTGTAAATATATGCTCATTGTGGTTTATATAAAAATCCAACATATTTAATATTTCCTCTTTGCTCTTTCCTTCCTTTGCCATCTGGGCAGCCTTGTACACCAAGAGTCCAAAGCCTACTGAGGCGGATTTGGAATCAACTATATCTATATCTAAATTAGGATATTTGTCCTTTAAAGAGTCCCTTACTATTACTGAAGTCTGATAGGTTCCAGATAGTGCCGATGAAAAGGCTATGTATATTACACTTTCTTCTTTTTGGGCTAATTCTTCAAATTTTTCCTCAAACACATTGGGAGGTATTTGGGCGGTTTTATATACTTCACCTTTCCTCATATTGTCATATAGCTCTTTTGGAGTAATAGTTGCACCATCTAGATATTCCTCTTCACCCTTTATAACTATAATAGGTATAAGGTCTATATCATATTCCTCAATTATACCTTTAGGTAGGTCGCAGCCAGAGTCGGTTAATATCTTAACTGTCAAAATTATCCCTCCTTTTCTTTTATTTATAATATATCACTACTTTTATATATTTAAAACCATTAATTTAAAATGATTGCATATATTGTATTATTCTTAAATACATTATAGTACACGATTATATAGGGTAAGGGGTGGTTCTGTTGAAATTTATCTTTATAAGGAAGAAAGTGCTCTATTGGATTGTAGGAATTTTAATAGGACTAATAGGGTTACTTATATTATACTACTTCATCTAGATTATTAATATACTTTCTAATGGGTATTATTAAGTATATAATTAATATAGGGAGGGGTTATAATGGTAGAAGCAATCAATAATGTTTATGTAATAGGGCTGTTAGCAAGTATCGGGGCAGGGATAATGACAGGGGTTGGTGCTATACCCATTTTCTTTACTAGGGATATTTCCAGAAGGATGTTGGATTCAATGCTTGGATTTGCAGCGGGTGTAATGCTTGCCGCTACATCCTTTTCCCTAATAGTTCCAAGCATTGAATATGGAGGCGGTGGCTTAAAAAGTGCATTGATTACCGGCCTAGGTATTTTCATCGGAGGCGTTTTCCTGGATTTAACTGATAAATACTCACCCCATGTCCATCTGCTGGATAAGAGTAGGGAGGGGGTAAGCGCTTCCTTAAAGAAAATATGGTTATTTATTATTGCAATTACAATACATAATTTTCCCGAAGGTTTAGCTGTAGGGGTAGGATTTGGTAATAATGATATAAAAAACGGTTTGGTATTGGCTATGGGAATAGGGCTTCAGAATTTACCTGAAGGATTGGCAGTAGCCTTGGCCCTAGTTAGAGAAAATTATTCGCCAAAGAAAGCTTTTATAATTGCCTTATTGACTGGATTAGTAGAACCAGTAGGCGGAATATTAGGCCTATGGCTGGTAGGAATTTTTCAACCCATACTTCCTTTAGCCTTAGCCTTTGCAGCCGGTGCAATGTTGTTTGTGATAAGCGACGAGATTATACCAGAAACCCATAAAGGTGGACATGAAAGGGAAGCCACCTATGGTGTTATGATTGGATTTATTATTATGATGATACTAGATATAACCTTGGGTTAAAGAGGAAAAAGAGCAGGAACAATCTTCCTGCTCATTTTTTATCCGACTCAAGCCTATAATATTCCAAAATTAGCTGGTCCAATTCCTCACTAAACTCTAATATTTCTTTTTTATTAATTTCCTCTAGAACCATTTCATTAAGCCTTCTTTTTTTCTCTTCAATTTGATTTTTAAGTTTTTCTAACAATTTATCATTGGTCATTATTTTCATTCCTTTCAATTTCTGCATTGCCAACATAAACCTTCCTCTTGATATATTTATTTCCACATGCCTTATATTTAAAACATTTATTACTATAATTGCTTAAATTAGATTAATTTCGATTATATCAGGAATTCTCCCATATTATATTACAAAATTATTACATTTCAAATACAGAATGGTTAATATCCTCTTTGTGATATAATATTTTAAAAAGG
>JAAYEM010000035.1 GCA_012728725.1 Tissierellia bacterium
ATATATCTAAGAATGCCAATGAAACCTCTATATCAGTAGAAGAGGTGGCAAAGGCAGTAGAGGAATTGGCCAATGGAGCCTATGAACAGGCCAAGGAATCCAGCAAGGGCTATGAAAGTGTAAGCCAGTTGGCAGAAAAATTTGAAGAGGCCATGAAGGGTGCCAATATATTGGAAGGCTATGCAGAGGAAACCTCCAAAATAAATAGGGATAATGTGGAAGTAGTAAAAGAGTTGAAGGCAAGCATAGCCCGAAACAATGAAGAGATATCAAATATATCCACTAAAATATTAGCCTTATCCGACAAATCCAATTCCATTAGGGAGATAGTAGCCACTGTAAATGGGATAGCAGAACAAACCAATCTATTAGCCTTAAATGCAGCCATAGAAGCAGCCAGGGCAGGAGATGCAGGAAGGGGATTTGGGGTAGTAGCTGATGAGATAAGGAAATTAGCAGAAGAGACCCATGAAGCCACCATAATGGTAGAAAAGATAATAGATGAGATAGGGGAAGAGATAGAGACAACAAAGGCTGAAATGGATGTAGCCAATTCTACCCTAGAAAAATCCAATGAGGTAGTAGAAAATGTCCTTAAATCCTTTGATGTAATCCAAGAGGCAGTAGAAAATACCTTAAATCAAATAAACAGTTTAGTAGAAAGCATAAATACGGTAGAAGAGATGAAGGGGGAAGTGGTGGCAGCCATAGAGCATATTACATCTATAGCCCAGGAATCCTCTGCCTCTACAGAAGAGGTGTCTGCATCGGTAGAAGAACAGTCGGCAACTATTGAAGAGATATCCAATATGACCATAAAATTAAAGGAAATGGCTGGTGAGCTTGAGGCCATAATTGATAAGTTTAAAATAGACCAGACTAAAAAATCTTCCTAGCTAGCTAGGAAGATTTTTTAGTCATATATATTATCCAATAAAGTAGATATCTATAAGCTAATAAATATGTAGTATAATATATATGAAACTAATATATTATTATCGATAAGTTAACAATATTTGAGTTTGATTATCAATTATGCTATAATTCATTTAAATATCCAATTGTTAGGAGTAAATAAAAGTTAGAATATAGTATATTATAAGGGGGCAGAGCAGTTAGCTGCGAATATATGATGAAAATACTTCTAGGTTTAGATGTAGGTTCCACTACTGTTAAGTTGGTGGCCTTAAATTCTTCCTATCAACTGATATACAGCATATATAAAAGGCATTATTCTGATGTTAAAAACAGTGTAAAGGAAGTAATTTTAGATGCCTATAAAAGGTTGAAAAATGAAATAGTAACTATAATGGTTACCGGTTCTGGAGGACTGGCTGTGCATAAATGGCTCCATATTCCCTTTATACAGGAAGTAGTAGCTTCTACAACAGGAATTAGAAAGTTTATACCAGAAACTGATGTGGCTATAGAATTGGGGGGGGAAGATGCAAAGATTACATATCTTGATGGAAATATAGAACAGAGAATGAACAGCATCTGCGCAGGGGGAACTGGTGCCTTTATAGATCAAATGGCCTCCTTATTAGAAACCGATGCAGAAGGATTAAATGAACTGGCCAAAAAACATAAAACCATATATTCTATTGCCTCCAGATGTGGAGTATTTGCCAAAACTGATGTCCAAGCCTTGATCAACCAAGGGGTATCCAAGGAGGACATAGCAGCTTCTGTATTTCAATCGGTGGTAAATCAGACTATATCTAACCTTGCCTGTGGTAGGCCTATCAAGGGAAGGGTAGCCTTTCTAGGAGGGCCACTCCACTTTTTATCTGAGTTGAGAAAGAGGTATATAGAAACCTTAGATCTATCACCTGAGGAAGTAATATTTCCAGACAACTCCCAGCTATTTGTGGCCATAGGAGCAGCTTTAGCCTCCCAGAAGGAAAAGGCCATAAGTTTTGAGGAGTTAAAAAATGCAGTTTTAGATTCTAATGTTAAATTAGATTCAGAAATTAGAAAATTAAGACCCTTATTTAAAGATGAAGAGGAATTAAGGGAGTTTAAAGAAGAACATGTTACCCACAAGATGAAGTATAAGGACATTAAAACCCATAGGGGCAATTCTTATCTGGGCATTGATGCTGGCTCTACTACCACAAAAGCCATTCTTATCGATGATGACAATAATATTTTATACTCCTATTACGGTAATAACAAAGGAAAACCTTTAGACCAGACAGTGAAAATCCTTAAAGACATATATGCCCAACTTCCAGAAGGAGAGAAAATAACATATTCTGCCGTTACCGGTTATGGGGAGGAATTTATTAAAGCTGCATTGGGAATAGACATAGGTGAAGTAGAAACCATGGCCCATTATAAGGCAGCTCTCTTTTTCCAGCCTAAGGTAGATTTTATCCTGGACATTGGTGGCCAGGATATGAAATGTATGAAAATAAAGGATGGGGTAATAGATAGCATCCTTTTAAATGAAGCCTGTTCCTCTGGGTGTGGATCCTTTTTAGAAACCTTCGCCCATTCGGTAAATATGTCGGTAGAAGAATTTTTAAATGAGGGACTCTTGGCTGAAAATCCAGTGGATCTAGGTTCCCGCTGTACAGTATTTATGAACTCCAAGGTAAAGCAGGCCCAGAAGGAAGGGGCTACCGTAGGAGATATTGCAGCTGGTCTTTCCTATTCGGTAATTAAAAATGCAATACAAAAGGTAATCAAGATAAGGGACCCCAAGGAATTAGGTGAAAATATAGTGGTACAAGGGGGCACCTTCTATGGGGATGCAATCCTTAGAAGTTTTGAGCTGGTGTCTGGTAGAAAGGTAATAAGGCCAGATATTCCAGGCCTTATGGGGGCTTTGGGAGCAGCCTTAATAGCCAAGGAAAGGTATGAGGAAGGAAGGGAGTCCACCATACTTTTGAAGGATGATTTGGACAAATTTTCCTACAAGACTAAAACAGCTAATTGTGGAAGGTGTGGCAACAACTGTGCTCTAACCATAAACATATTCCCTGATGGAAGTAGATATATTACGGGAAATAGGTGTGAAAAGGGGGCAGGGGTAGAAAAGGGCAGCAAAAATATCCCCAACTTATTTGAATATAAATACAAGAGGACTTTTGACTATAAGCCTTTACCAAAGGAGAAGGCAAAACGGGGTCTAGTAGGTATTCCTAGAGTTTTAAATATGTATGAAAATTATCCCTTCTGGCACACCTTTTTCACCGATTTAGGGTTTAGGGTAGAGCTATCCACCCACTCCACTAGGGAAGTATATGAAAAGGGGATAAGTTCCATACCAAGTGAAACCGCTTGTTATCCTGCTAAGATAAGCCATGGCCATATAATGGATTTAATTGAGAAGGGTGTAGATTTTATATTCTATCCAGCAGTCTTTTATGAACAAAAGGAAGATACGGAAGTGGACAATCATTTAAATTGTCCAGTAGTAATAGGATATTCAGAGGTTATAAAGCATAATGTGGAGGAATTAAAGGAAAAGGATATACTCTTTTTAAACCCCTTCATATCCTTGGATAGCAAATCAGGCCTTAAGAAAAGGTTAAGGGATGCACTGAAGGATTTTCATATACCCTATAATGAGATAAAAAGGGCGGTAGACAGGGCCTGGGATGAATTGATGTCCTATAAAAGGGATATAGAGAAAAAGGGTGAAGAAACCTTAAAGTTATTAAAAGAGGAAGGAATAAAGGGAATAGTATTGGCGGGCAGGCCCTACCATATAGACCCAGAGATCAATCATGGCATACCAGAACTTATTACTTCCTTAGGAATGGCCGTTCTAACAGAGGATTCCATAGCCCATCTAGCTAAAACGGAGAGGCCATTGAGGGTATTAGACCAGTGGGTTTACCATGCTAGATTATATAGGGCGGCAACTTTTGTTGGTACCCAGGAAAATTTAGAACTGGTCCAATTGAACTCCTTTGGCTGTGGATTAGATGCTGTTACAACGGATCAGGTGGAGGAAATACTCCATGGTTATGGGAAGATATATACAGTTTTAAAAATAGATGAGGTTAGCAATTTAGGGGCGGCTAAGATAAGGATAAGGTCCCTAAATGCAGCCTTGGAAGAAAGGAAAAAGAGGAAGTTTAAAGCAAGGGGCAAATATAAGCCTATAGAAAAGATACCCTTTACCAAGAAAATGAGGGAGAAACACACCATACTGGTACCCCAGATGGCTCCTATACATTTTAAAATACTACAGGCGGCTTTGAATTCCTGTGGTTACAATATGGAGTTTTTGCCTACCATGGACTATAAGGCCATCGATGAGGGATTAAAATATGTTAACAATGATGCCTGCTATCCCTCTATAATAACTGTAGGCCAGTTTATAAATGCATTGAAATCCGGCAAGTATGATACCAATAATGTATCCCTATTGATGAGCCAGACTGGTGGGGTATGCAGGGCTTCCAACTATGTGGGCTTTATAAGGAAGGCATTAAAGGATGCTGGTTTTGGCCATGTTCCAGTCATTGCTGTATCCGCCCAAAGGATTGAAAGCAATCCAGGCTTTACCTACTCATTAGAGATGGCCAGAAAGGGCGTAATGGCCATACTATATGGAGACCTTATAATGAGACTACTATACAGGGTAAGGCCTTATGAGAAGATAAAGGGCTCTGCTAATTTACTGGCAGAATATTGGATAGAAAAATGCTCAAAGGATGTAACAAGAGGAGATAGGGTTGAGTATATAAGAAATGTTTATCAAATGGTAAAGGATTTTGATGAACTGGAAATTGATGAGAACCTAACAAAACCAAAGGTAGGTATAGTAGGAGAAATATTAGTAAAATACCATCCAATGGCTAATAACAATTTAGTGGATTTACTTGAATCTGAAGGAGCAGAAGTAGTAGTACCAGACCTAACGGATTTCTTACTCTATTCCAGTTATAATACCACCTACAAATATAAATATTTGTCAAAAGGATTATTGCCCAAGATTGGCAGTGATGTAGCCATAAAATATGTTGAACATTTTAGAAAGCATGTAAGGAAAGCCTTGAGGAGGTCTAAAAGATTTTATCCCCCTTTGACGGTAGAGGAACTGGCAAAAGAAGCGGAAAGGTTGGTTTCCATAGGCAACCAATATGGGGAAGGCTGGCTCCTTACAGCTGAGATGTTGGAATTGATCCAGACAGGAGCAAACAATATAGTATGTACTCAGCCCTTTGGCTGTTTACCAAACCACATTACTGGCAAAGGGGTCATAAAGGCAATTAGGAACCTATACCCTCAAGCTAATATAGTAGCTATAGACTATGATCCAGGGGCCAGTGAGGTGAACCAGTTAAATAGGATTAAACTAATGCTTTCAGCAGCCCATGATGATATAGGGGAAAAGAGAGAATCTTTAATGGAAGAATACAAACAAATGAATATATAGATTTAAAAAAGACTCTTCGCTAAGGTCCACATATTGATCTAACAATGCGAAGAGTCTTAAGTTTAGACCTTATCGAAGTTTCCCATCTGTAACTCAATTGTAACGACTTTTGACCCACCAATTGTTATATTAATTATAGGAAGTTGTAAAAAATAAAGCTGATAGGTTATAATACTAGGGGATAGATAAAATAATGAAAGAGGTAATGATATGGTAAAAAGATGGATATATTTAGTGTCAATTATATCTTTGCTATTGATAGTACTCGTTGTGGGATGTAAGGATGAAAATATAGTAATGGATGCAGAAAAATCCATTGGAATATTGAAAGCTGAAACCACTAATTTAGAGGAAGAGGAAGAGGAGAATATAATAAAGGATTTTAGGAATATTGTAAAGAGCAATAATGAACCCTTTGCATTGGTCAACTTTATAGATCAAAATATAGATAAGGTAAATGAGGAATATAGGGTGGAGATGATTAGGGAATTGGAGGAGGTTCAGGAGAAATATATAGAAAAGTATACAGAGCAGCTGTTTATAGAGGATTATCAGATGGAGTTGTTAAGCCTATCAGGCCTCCTTCAGTCCACAGAGGATGAGGCAGAAAGGGATTTTTCTAGTTTCTTATTCTTTGATGAATCTAAGCTGGAGGAAATCAAAAATGTTAATTTAAAGGAACTAGTGGATAAAATATTTAAGGGTAAATACAGATTGATCAATATGGAAGGAGCCTTTTATCCCATTATAGATTATGAAAAATTAAAGGATTATAGTAAATACCTTCCAGATTATATAAAGGACTGTATAGAGCTTAAATCCATGGAATCCAATATGCCTACCATATTGGATGGGGGGTTAGTCATCTCCTTTGATGAATTAAGCCAGCGTCTTATTGCAGCTGAATCCTATATATTGAAATATCCAGAAAGTATAAAGCATGAAGAGGTTTTAAGGCTTTATGGCTGGTACCTAAGGTTTTATCTAGAAGGCTCCATCAATACCTTTATATATGATTATGCAAGTAAAGAGATAAAGGAAGAGGTACTGTCCAGCTACTATGAAGTTAGGGATATGGATGAGACTATAACAGCTGAAATAGTTGCCAAATATATAGATATTATAGAAGCCAATGACAAAATTATAGATGAAAGTGTCCTGTCAAAGGTGACAGAACTACACAGTGAAGCCATAGCTAGATTGGAAAGTGAAAGGTAAGACTAGGCATAGTTCTATCCCTGCAAGGGAAAGGCTATGCCTTATATTTTGCCAGGATAGGTGTGGACTTATGTTTTTATATTTTATTCTATTGGTATATAATATATATAAGTAAATTGTAAGGAGGGGTTATGTGAAGAAGGTATTATTGCTGTTGGCAGAAGGCTTTGAAGAGGTAGAAGCTTTTACCACAGTGGATTATTTGCGGAGAATGGACATAATAGTAGATACCTGCTCTATTAACGGTGAAAAGAGGGTAACTGGAGCCCATAGGATAACTGTAGAAGCAGACAAAGACCTAAATGAAATCCATAGCATAAAAAATTATGATGGGATGGTTATACCTGGAGGCCTGCCAGGGGCAACCAATCTTAGGGACAATGGCAGGGTAATAGAGCTGGTACAGGACTTCAATAAGGAAGGGAAATTATTGGCAGCCATTTGTGCAGGGCCTATAGTGCTGCAGAGGGCAGGCATAATAAAGGGCAAAAAGGTTACTTCCTATCCTGGATTTGATAATGATTTAAAAGAAGGTATTTATACTGATGAACTGGTAGTCCAGGATGGAAATATTATAACTGCCAGAGGACCAGCAGTAGCCGTCTACTTTGCTATAAAGATAGTGGAAAATCTAGTAGGCAAAGAAAAGGGAGAGGAATTAGGGAAGGATATACTATTAGATATGGTGGAGGCTAATATTTCAAAATAATCCATGGGGCATGGCCCCTTTTCCTTATTGGTATAATATTTAGTGTGGACAGATTAGTTGTTTAGGGGTGAATATATGAAATTAGATAGGGAATTCTACAGCAGGGATACCATAACCGTAGCAAAGGAACTATTAGGGAAAATACTGGTCCACAAGGTAGATGGCCACATATTAAAGGGAAGGATTGTGGAAACGGAGGCCTATTTAGGTGTAGAGGATAAGGCAGCTCATTCTTATGGTGGAAGAAGGACCAAAGGGGTGGAGACCATGTATGGACCAGCTGGAAGGGCCTATGTTTACATAATATATGGCATGTATCATTGTTTAAATATGATTACGGAAAAAGAGGGGGTTCCTGAAGGGGTGCTTATAAGGGGGGTGGAGCCTTTAGAAGGCTTAGATCAAATGGCCCTATATAGATATGGAAGGGCCTATGGTGAATTGAACAATTATCAAAGGAAGAATCTGACCAATGGGCCGGGAAAACTCTGCATGGCTTTTAATATCGATAGGAGTTTAGATAAAGAAGACCTATGCGGGGATAGGCTATTTGTAGAAGAAGATGGATTTGATAAGTTTAATATAGTGGAAACCACCAGGATAGGGATAGATTATGCAGAGGAGGCAATATTTTATCCCTATAGGTTTTATATAGAGGGCAACCCCTATGTATCCAAATTGTAACCTTATTTTTGTTGCAAAACCTTCCCGCATCTAGTATTATTTTAGATATAGTCGGGCTCATATGGGAGGGTATATGATGAAAAAGAAATTTTGGACTACATTTTTGATATCCTTAATATTATTTTCCATATTATTTGCCGGAGCAGGTTATTATATATCTAGTAGGAATTCCTTAGCAGCAGTAGATATGGAAGATTAGGATGATGATTCAAGGGCTAAGGAAATATTAAAGGAAAAAGGGGAAATATTGTTTTTATTGATGGGTATAGATGACCAGGATGGCACAGGAGGCATAGAGGTGGTTAAGGCAAAAAAAATAGAAGGAGAAAATAGGCATAATCCCACAGGAAAAAGAACGGATACCATGATACTTTGTAAATTTAATTTTGATACTGGGGATATAACCATGGTGTCCATTCCCAGGGATACAAGGGTACATATAAGGGGTAGAAATGGCCAGGAAAAGATAGCCCATGCCCATGCCTATGGTGGGCCCTATTTGGCCATTAAAACCGTAAGGGACCTTTTGGGAATTGATTTAAACTATTATGTAACCGTAGATTATAAGGCGGTAAAGACTATAGTGGATGCTATTGGCGGAGTGGAAATAGATGTACCCAGAAGGATGTACTATAGGGACCCTCTTGCAAAGCCACCCTTGGTAATAGACTTACAGCCAGGCCTGCAGGTATTGGACGGGGACAAATCTTTGCAATACTTAAGATTTAGAAGCTATCCAGAGGGAGATGTAGGCAGGGTGGAGGCCCAGCAGGTATTCATGAAAGAGTTTATAAAACAGGCTCTACAGCTGAAAAACATAAGCAAAATACCAACAATGATAAAAACTTATTTCGATTATATAGACACCAATATCCCCATATCAGTGGCTTTAAAGGCAGTAAGTGTAGCCAATAAGATAGATATGGAAAACATAAAGACTGGAAGGATTCCAGGGGAAGGGAAATATATAGGATCTATTTCCTATTATATCCACGATGAAATTGGGACAAAATCCATGATAGAAGAACTATTTCCAGAATTTATAATTAAATAGAAAGAGGATCATATGAAAGGGAATGATATAAGAAGGGATAGGAAAAAAGAGCATATAGAATATTTTCTGAAATCAAGCTATAAGAATAGGACCTTATTTGAAGACATATACATTGAACACAATTCATTACCAGAATTGGATTTAGATGAGATAGATACTAAAACTGAATTTTTAGGGAAGAGAGTAGATTTTCCTATTATGATAAATGCCATGACTGGGGGAAGTGAAATTTCCTGGGAAATAAATAGATATTTGTCGCAAATAGGTAGGAAGTATGGGATACCTATGGCCCTAGGTTCCCAGACTATTGCTTTAAGGGATAAGACTAGCCAGGCTTCCTTTAAAATAGTCAGGGATATAATAGGGGAGGATGGGGTTGTAATAGCCAATTTAAGCGGCCATGCCTCCCCAGAAGAGGCAAAATACGCTATAGACATGGTTAATGCAGATGGGATCCAAATCCATTTGAATCCAGCCCAGGAACTGGTAATGGAAGAAGGGGATAGGAATTTTAAGGGCATATTGAAAAATATTGAAAAAATTGTTACCTCCATAGAAAAGCCCCTTATAGTTAAGGAGGTAGGCTTTGGGATATCCAAGGCAGTGGCAGAAAAATTATACAATGTAGGAGTAAGATACATAGATGTATCCGGCCAAGGAGGTACCAATTTTATAGAGATAGAGGACAGGCGGAATAATAAAAGGGATTATAGGGACCTATATTCTTGGGGCATCCCAACGGCCCTTAGTTTGATCCAATGTACAAGTATCGGTGGGGATTTAAAATTGATATCCAGTGGTGGTATAAAAAATAGTTTAGATATATTAAAGTCCCTAGTAATTGGGGCCCATATGGTAGGCATAAGCGGAATGCTGTTGAGGAAACTGATGGAAGAGGGTTATGAAGCAGCAGACAAATACATGGGAGAGTTAACCTTAAAGCTTAAGATACTCATGTTGTTGACAGGAAGCAGAAGGGTTGAGGAATTAAAAAGGCTCCCCTATAAGGTAAAAGGGGAATTAAAAGACCTATTAGAATAAAAGACCCTTACTAGAGCTTTTATTATGGAAGCTTTAGTAAGGGTCAAAATTATATCCTGTTAAAATCCTCCAGTGCCACCTCCGCCAGCACCCCCACCTCCGCCAGAGGAGAATCCACCCCCAGACCCGGCGGATACGCTGCCAGCTGAGAAGGACCTGTTTAAGCTTTCTTGAAAGGAGTTTTGGCCTTTAGGGCCAGTGGCAAAATACCAATAAGCCCAGTGGCTAGCCATGGCACTTTCAGGTATTAGATCCTTAAATCCATATAGGTATTTGGTATTTATCCCTAATGCCAGACCGTATATGAGGGCTGTATCCAATGAGAAGGTTAAATCCCTAATATCCTGACTATCCCCTCTTAGCTTTAATTCCTTTTTAAAATCCTGCCATTTTTTGTACTGGATATATCCATGGTCAGATCTTCTAAACAAGAGGGCTATTCCGTATATAAAAGCAAAAATTGAAATAAATAGGAGGATCAAAGCATAAAAAGCTTCATAAACCAATGAAATTATTGAAATAACAAAGGCAATAGCGGAGAAAACTATTAATATAGCTCCTGGGATATTACCTTTATCGTCAAAATAGCCCTTGTTTTTGGCTTCCTCTTTGACCTTTTTCTGCCAGCTGCTAAAGGATTTATAAAAGGAGCTACTGTGTCTTTTTCCGTATTTTTCTATATCTTGTGTGGTTACAATACTCCCATCTCCTATTTCATCAAACAGCCATTCCAGTAGGAAATTTTCATGGTCTAATAGGGAGGCTGTTGGCTTATCCAGCCTTTCTAACTTAAAATTATTTATTTTCCTCTTATACTCCCCTTTGTCCTCAATAGCCAAATACCCTTTCCTGGCTAGGTCGTATATGGTAGCCAAAAGGGCGGTGGAATCTACAACGCTTCTTACCAGATAGGATGCTACAGCAGGGGTACAGTCTTCAGGGTATAGACTCTTATCCATATCATATATATCTATAGATCGCCTTAATTTGGAAAATATAAAATAGATGGCAATAATCCCTATACCAGCTAGTAGGATGGATAGATTATTGAATAGGACCTTATTCCTTTCCCTTCTGATTTGTTTTCTCTCAATCTCCTGTATATAGGATAGCTCTTCTTCCATAATGCTATGGAATTTATATTCATCTACTATATTATTGGAATTGGGAATGAAATCTACAGGGAATAAGATCCTGGCCTCAACAAAGGTTTCTGCAGGTACATCTTCCACTTCCAGCCTTACTAAAGTATCATCTACAAAATCTATCCTACCATTGGTGGGACCGTGGGCAAATATCTTAACCTTATCATTTCTACTTTTAGGCAGCTTAATATTTACCTGAAAAAAGTCTATGGGAGTGCTATTCTCCTTTCCCAAAAACTTATAATACAGCTCCCCTGTATCCTTGTAACTTACAGCTACATTCTTAATGGTATAATTAAGGCGGAAGGTTTTTATTTCATCTTCTGCTGGGGAAAATATTTTAATATTGATCCGGTCCTTATCTTCCTCAAGGGAAAATATATTGCTATCTCCCTTTCTTCCCCTTTCAACCCTTTGGTAGCCAATCTCATTTCCCTTAACCATCTCTGCTACTTGTATATCCTCTATACCGGATGAGCCTTCTAGGACTATCTCCCTAAATATCCCATTAAATTTATCCTCAAAGGTATAGGTAATATCTTCACTTATCTTCAAATCTCCATTATCCATTATTTCAGCATCAACTAGCCATCTATTTACATAAAGGGAGTCCTTGGCATGTACGTATAGGGGAAGATTAAAGGATATGAGTAGAATCAGTAAAATAATTATACTTATTTTTGGTGCCTTTATAATAATCCCTCCTCTTAAAAGGACAAAAAAGTTTGCCTATTTATAAATCCTAAGGTTATATTATTATTGTACCCTTGTTTATGTCAATGGAAATATAAAATATATAAAGGGAAAATATTTTTTTAGAATAAAATTTCAGGATGTGATAGTGTGAAGGGAGAAATTATAAGATTATTAAAGGAGAATATTGGCCAGTTCATATCGGGTGAAAAAATCAGCCAGAAATTAGGGGTAAGCCGTACAGCCGTATGGAAGTATATAAATACCCTAAAAAAAGAGGGTTATCAATTAGAATCCCTTCCAAGGAAGGGCTACAGATTGATCTCCTCACCTGATCTACTGACCTATGAGGAAGTGGAGGCATATCTAAATACGGATTTTATTGGAAGAAGGATCTATTACTATGACAGCCTAGAATCAACCAATATTAAGGCAAGGGACATTGCATTGGAGGAAGAAGAGGGAACTGTAATAATAGCAGAAGAGCAGACTGGGGGCAAGGGAAGGCTGGGGAGAAACTGGATCTCCCCCAAGGGGAAGGGAATCTGGATGAGCATAATATTAAAGCCTAATCTTGACCCTAGCAAGGTGGCCAAGATTACCCTAATAGGGGCAGCAGCAGTCAACCAGGGATTAAAGGATTTGGGAATTAAATCCCAAATAAAATGGCCTAATGATGTAGTAATAGGCCATAAAAAGGTCTGTGGTATACTAACGGAGATGAGCTGTGAATTAAATATGATCAATTATGTAATAATGGGAATGGGAATAAATGTAAATTTAGATGAGGGAGATTTCCCTAAAGAACTAGCTCATAAGGCCACATCTTTAAAGGAAGTTGTAGGGAAAGAGATAGATAGAAAGAAATTATTAGCCAATATACTAAACCATTTTGAAAAGCTATATATTCCCTTTAAGGAAAGGGAGGATATATCCAAAACCATTGAAATATGTAGAGGGGAATCGGCATTATTGGGCCAGGAAGTCCGCATAATAAGGGGAGGTATTGAAAGGACAGGCAAGGCATTAGATATAGATGATGAAGGACAGTTAATAGTTGAATATGGGAATGGAGAAAGGGAGGCAATATTCTCCGGGGAAGTATCCATTAGGGGTATGGAAGGATATATATAGAAAGGGTAGGCCTATTTAATTTATGGATAGGCCTACTCTTTTTAGTAGTGGGATAATCTTAGTAGCTATCAAGGAAGTAAATATCCATTTAAGGGTATCTCCAGGGAGGAATAGTATACAGCCCATATTCAATACGGCAGTAAAGGACAGATTCTTTGCCATTATCAGATTTAAAATATAGTACATATAGGGTATTCCAAATAGATAAATGACCAAAGTGCCCATTAGGGAACCAATCCAGATTTTTATTGCAGATACTTCACCTTCTGAGTGGGCAATTTTACCTGTTACATAGGCTGCAAATATGAATCCCATGAGAAAGCCAAAGCTAGGCTTCACAATATATTGAAAACCTCCAGAAAGGTTTGCAAATATGGGAACTCCAATTAAACCAAGTACTATATACAGTATTTGGGACAGGGCCCCTAGTTTAGGACCTAATATAAGGCCGGATAATAAGACAAACAGGCTCTGTAAGGTAATAGGCACCTCCCCTATGGGAATGGTGATAAAGGCCCCTAGGGCTGTTAAGGCGGTGAATAGAGCCACTAGTGGTATTTCCTTTGCAGATACTTTCATAGTATACCTCCCATATGTCAACCCAATATTAAACAAGGTTGACAATTATATTTATATTCTAGATAATATCCAAGCTTTTGTCAACAAAATTTAGGACTGATATTGGTTTTTATAAATTTCCTATTGACAGATTAAAAAAGACATTTTATACTGTATATAAACAGTATAAACAGTATATACATAATAAACACTGAAATCATATATCTATATTAGGAGGATTGTTATGAAGATTATAATATCTAATTCCTCAAATGAGCCCATATATGAACAGATATCCAGCCAAATAAAGGAGCTTATATTAAAGGGAGAGCTTAAGGAAGGGGAGCTCTTACCATCTATTAGGGGATTGGCCAAGGAGCTTCAAATATCTGTTATTACCACCAAAAGGGCTTATGATGAATTGGAAAAGGAAGGATTTATAGAGACGGTGCAGGGGAAGGGCTCCTATGTAGCAGCCCAAAATAAGGAGCTTATGCGGGAGAAAAAGTTAAAAATAATAGAGGAGAAACTATCAGAGCTAGTTAAGGAAAGCAAGATATTGGGCTTAAGGTATGAGGAAATAGAAGAAATGCTTAAAATCTTATTTCAGGAGGTATAGCCATGAAATATATTCTAGAGGTAAATGAATTGAGAAAGGAATTTAAAGATTTCACATTGGATAATATAAGTTTTAATTTAGAGCCGGGATACATTATGGGATTTATAGGCCCTAATGGAGCAGGAAAAAGTACCACCATAAAGCTTATAATGAACCTGCTTAAGAAGAATAGCGGAGAGATAAAAGTATTTGGAAAGGACCACATAAAATACGAAAAGGAGATAAAGGATAGGATAGGATTTGTATACGACCAAAATTATTATTATGAGGATCTGACTATAAATCAGATGAAAAGTATAGTGGCCTCCTTCTATTCTAGGTGGGATGATGCTCAGTTTAACTACTATCTAAAGGAATTCAATTTAAATCCAAAATCCAAGATAAAGACCTTATCCAAGGGGATGAAGATGAAGTTTTCATTGGCAGTTGCCCTATCCCACCATGCAGACCTTATAATAATGGATGAACCTACATCGGGATTGGATCCCGTATTTAGAAGGGAAGTACTAGATATATTATATGACATAATCCAAGACGAAAATAAGAGCATATTCTTCTCAACCCACATAACCACCGATTTGGAAAAGATAGCTGACTATATAACCTTTATCAATAATGGGAAAATAGTATTTTCAAAATCTAAGGATGAAATTATGGAAAGCTATGCCATAGTCAAGGGGGGCTTGGAGCTTTTAGATGGGGACACAAGGAATAAATTTATAGGACTTAGGGAAGGAAAATTCGGATTTGAAGGCCTAACCGATGATATTGCTGGACTAAAAAATACCTTTGGGGATAAGATTCTAATCGAAAGGGCCAGCCTGGAAGATATAATGGTATACAGTGTAAGGGGGTAAGTGGATGTTAGCCATATTAAAAAAGGATTTAATTTTACTTTTTACAAATAAGCGGGATATATTATTCATGATATTCTATATACCCTTTTTAATATTTATAATAGACTCCTATGAACCAAAATGGTTGTATCTTGCTATAATAGTATCCTATACCTACATCACATCCTTATCATCCTTTTATCATGATATTGATGGTAAGAGTAAATATATATTAAACTCCCTCCCTATGACTAGGGATAGGATAGTTTTATATAAATATATAAGCATATTTGTATACTTTTTTGTAACCCTTGTGTATGTAGGGGCCTATTTGTGGATAATTAACGCCACTGGATTAAAAATTGTGGATTATTTCAATTTGGAAATGGCCCTTAAAGCAATTCCCATAATAATGATATTTACATCTATAGTATTTCCTTCCTATTTATTGTTTGAACCTAGGATTGCACAGATAATCCATATGGTAATCTTTTTAAGCTTCTTTATAGGCATGGTGAATTTAGGAAGCTTGGGAGATAAATCTTTTATAAAAATGATAGGGATATTCCAGGGAAACAGGATGCTAATTTTAGCCATAATATTGTATTTAGCCTCCTTAATAATATCCATAAAACTATATAGGAAAAAGGATCTGTAAGGGGTGAGGGTATGCTTAATTTGGTAATAAAGGATTTGAAATTATCGAAAAAGATAAATATATTTGGCCTATTATATGCCTTATTTATAGCTGCCATGGGACTTACCATGCCGAATCAAATGGTAGCCAATCTATTGTATATATTGGGAATGATTATACTGATTTTTATACTAGTAATCTATACCAATGGCTATGACGACAAAAATAAAAGTGAAATTATATTAAACAGCTTTCCCATAGACAGGGCAGATATAGTTAGGGGTAAGTATATAACCTTGTTACTTTTTATAATATTTGGAACGGGGATGGTATACCTATTTACAAATATTGTTTCAACCTTATATAAGAATAATGGTGAAGGTGCTAGTCTATGGAATATAATACTTGTATCCAATCTATCCTTAATATTTTATTCCCTATACTATCCTATATATTTTAAGGTTGGAGAGGGAATAAAGATTTTCAATGCAGTATTATGGATTTTGATGGTGATAGGACCAAGGATTATAGCTAAATTTGCTGAAAAGATGGCTAAAACAGGCCATTTAGAAAGGATACTAGCTATAGATATAAATAGGCTGAACCTATATCTATTAATATTTTCCTTAATTATATTTTATATATCCTTACAGATCTCTAAAAGGATTTACCTGAATAGGGAATTTTAATGAGATAAGAAAGGGAGTTAGCCCATATCTCCCTTTCTCTATGCCATGATAATTAGATAAAAAGCTGGATATCCGACTCCATTGCATCCTTTAAATAATCATAGGCAGTTACTATTTTTACTTCTTCTATTAACTCCTCTTCTGAAAAGCCCATTACTTCACAGGATAGTTTACAGGCCTGCATATTTACTCCTTTTTTTATGGCACCCATTAAAAAATCCTCTAGTTTAGGGGTACGGTTTTCCTCCATCATCTCAGTAAGCATTTTTTTCCCTATGCCTGCAAAGTTCATCTTAGATATGGGCAGCTCCTCTATATATTTAGGTGTCATATTGGCAAATATCCTTTCATAGGTGGATTTATCTTCTTTAGACATCTTATTGGGATCCCTTACTAAAAGGAGGCCCCAAAAGGCAAAAAACATGGTCACATCAATATCCATTTCCCTAGCTGAATTGGCTAGGATCAGGGCTGCCAATGCCTTATCATAATCGCCGCTGAACATGAGTATATTCATCTTTTTGTTCACAAAAAACCCTCCTTTCTACTATTGTGAGTAGATAGGAGGCTTTCTATACTTTAAATTATAATAGTCTATATTCTTTCCTATCTCCTTCAACAATTCCAGCATAATATTTATTTCCCTATAATCGTTATAAAGGCCATAGCTGATCCTAACGGTCCCCGGCCTAAAGGAATTTTTATCCTCCTTGTATTCTTCTATTTGCCCTTCTGATACTTGCAGTAGCTTTTGAATATAGGGCTGGGCACAGAAACAGCCATTTCTTACGGCAATTCCTCCTTCTAAAGAAAGGGCTGTAGCTACCGTTCCATGGTATAAGCCCCGGATATTGAAGGAGATTATTGATACTTTATTTTTCACATCTCCATCATCGTATAATACTATATTTGGTATGGATTTTAACCTTTCGAGGGTATATTTGGTCAACTGCCTTTCATAATCAGCAACCTTTTTCATATTTAGTCTATTTAATGTCTTTATACTTTCAACTAAAGCTACCACTCCTAAAAGATTAGGAGTTCCTGCCTCTTCCTTTTCAGGGGGAGATGCCCATATAACCTCCCTTGGTGTAACCAAGTCTACTGTGCCCCCGCCTATATGGTCAGAATGGCCTTTTTCAAATATTTTTTTAGGGGAAATCAGTACACCTACACCAAAGGGAGCATACATTTTGTGGGCTGAAAAGGCAATATAATCTATATGGGCAGGATCTCCTACAGGTCTCATATCCACTGGATGGTGGGGGACTAGCTGGGCACCATCCACAAATATTTTGCTTCCATATTTATGGGCAAGTTCTGCTATTTTACGTATTGGGTTTATGTATCCTGTAACATTGGAAGCACCAGTTACAGCAACTAGCTTTACCTTCCCCTTATATTTTTTCAGCAGGTATTCTAAATGATCTAAGGATAGCCTTCCCTTTTCATCTATGTTTACATAATCTACATTATATTTATATCTCCAGGGCAGGTCATTGGAATGATGCTCCATATAGGTTGAAAGGACTATCCCATCCCCTATTTCATCCTTAAGCCTATAGGAAAGCTTGTTGATGGCTTCCGTTGTATTTTTCACAAAAATTACTGTATGATAACTAGGATCCCCTTTTACAAAATCTAATACAATATTCCTAGCCTTATCATAGAACTGGGTAGATATGATGGATTTATAACCGGTTCCCCTGTGGACGGATGAATAATAGGGGGCAAAATTATTGACTGCCGCCATAACAGAGGAGAAGGGAGGGGTGGTGGCAGCGTTATCAAAATTTATACAGGGAACTTTTTTACCGTTAAGTAGGGGAACTAAAGTATTGATTCCATATACCAAATTTTTATACATAGAATCACCTATATTATTATTGATAATACCATTATATTTTGATTGAATGGAAAGGTTACTGATTATAAATACATAATGGATGGTAAATTTATAAAAAAGGATATATAATGGAGTAAGGATAATAAGAATAGGAGGAAATATATGGATAAGAGACGAGCTTTATACGCAGACCTTTCACTATTAATGGTAGCCGCCATATGGGGAAGTGGCTTTGTAGTTACTAAGAATTCATTGGAACACATAACCCCCTTTTATTTGTTATCATACCGATTTTTAATCTCTTTTTTATTGATGGGAGTAGTATTTTTTAAAAGATTGAAAAAGGCAAAATTGAGAGACTGGAAGGCAGGCTTTTTAATAGGAATATTTTTATTTGGAGGCTTTGCCACTCAAACTGTAGGACTAAACTATACCACAGCAGGCAAGCAGGCCTTTATTACAGCTACCAATGTGGTTATGGTACCCTTTATATATTGGGCCATTAGCAAGAAGAGGCCAGATATATATGAAGTGGTGGCAGTTATACTCTGCTTTATTGGAATAGGAGTACTGAGTTATGAGAGCAATTTAGGATTTGGCTATGGGGAGTTTTTAACCTTTATATGTGCTATATTTTTTGCCCTGCATATATCATCAATTGGATATTTTTCCAAGGAACACGATCCAGTAGTGCTGTCGGTGATACAAATACTGGTTGCAGGTATATTCTCCACATTTTGTGCCCTATTCTTTGAACCTAAATTGGCCAGCATGCCCAGGGAAACCATGTTTTCCGTACTGTATTTAGCCTTGTTTAGCACTTTGATTGCTTTTTTGGTCCAAAATGTGGCTCAAAAATATACTTCCTCTACCCATGCTGCCATAATACTTAGTTTGGAGGCAGTATTTGGTGGCTTATTTTCCCTAATATTTTTGAAGGAAAGGTTTACAATTAGATTTTTAATAGGATGCCTTTCCATATTCATATCCATTATAACTACTGAAACTAAGTGGAGTTTTTTGAAGAAGGGAAGCTCCATTAAATAAAGCCCAAATACGGGCTTTATTTGTTTCTGCTCTGTTTCCTATATTGTTCCATAACCTCAGCAAATATATCTGCAGTACAGGGGGGAGTATAGGTAATGGCATTTGCACCAGCCTCTATGGTTTTGAGAATGGATACATCCGTGGGGCCTCCAGTTGCAATAATGGGCAGTTCTTTTCCAAATTCTTCCCTAATCTTTCTTACCAGTTCTGGGGTTTTGGCTCCCCCTGATATGTTTAAAATCCGAGCCCCTGCATCCAATTTTCCCTTATAATCATCATATTCAGTTACAACAGTTGCAATTATGGGGATATCAATCCTATTATACATTTTACTTATAACCTCATTGGAGGTAGGTGCATTAACTACCACCCCATAGGCACCTAATAGTTCAGCATGGAGGGCAATATCTACGGCCCTTTTACCAGTAGTCAAGCCCCCACCTACTCCTACAAATACTGGAACGGGAGCCACCTCCAATATGGCTTGGGTAATGGATAATTGAGGGGTAAAAGGGTATACGGCAATAATGGAGTGGGCGTTTGTGTTTTTTATTATTGCCACATCTGTAGAAAAGAGTAATGATTTAATCCTAGTACCTAGTATCTTAATACCTGTAGCCCTATATATTACTTCAGGGACAGATATAATTCTAGACCTTAATTGGGATTTTATTTCGGGAATATATCTTTCCATCTTAACACCTCCTAATCATTTGAGACTTTGGACAGGTTAGCACTTATATATACCCGCCATATCATATTGTAAACAGCTATCTTATTTATTATAGAAAAAATTAATATATATACATAAAACTGGTGACAATACCCGGACATCTTTGAATTATATTTTTAAATGTAGTATAATGGTTATATCATTATGCCAAAGAGGAGGATAGGAATATGCGAGTATTTGGGGCATTAAATGCACTTTGGGAAACTTTTAGAAGTATTTTCCCACTAACGGCCGCATTAGTAGTTATACAATTGGTGGTATTGAGAAGACCAATAGAAAACATAAAGGAATTTGTAATAGGGTTTTTATTTAGCGTATTAGGATTACATTTCTTTTTACAAGGAGTTTCCATGAGCCTCTTACCTATAGGGGATTCGGTAGGCAGCAATCTGGTAATTTTAGAAAGAAAATGGATCATAGTTATTATAGGTTTTGTTATAGGCTATTTTGCAACTTTAGTAGAGCCTGCCTTAAAAGCGTTGGCTTTAGAAGTTGAAGAAATATCCATAGGGGCTATTCCCAATAAGGTATTGATACATGCCGTTGCAATTGGATTTGGCTCTGGAATGGCTATAGGACTATTTAGGATTTTAAATGGGATTTCTTATCTAAAGATAGTAATTCCTCTACTTTTCCTAGTCATAATACTTGCCTTCTTTGCTCCAGAGCAATTTGTATCCATTGCAATGGATTCAGCTAGTGCTACTACTGGACCGGTAAATATTCCAATAAATATGGCTTTGGCCATAGGATTGGCCAAGGTTATTGAAGGTGTAGATCCACTCCTAGCTGGTTTTGGTGTTGTTGGACTCACATCTGTAGGTGCAATAATATCTGTATTAGCACTAGGTATATTAACCAGGATATAGGGAGGGATATTGGTGGAAGATGTCAAATGTATAATGGCCATTGTAGAAAGAGGAAGAGCAGATAAGATAATAGAAAAGGCAAAAAAAGCGGGAGCCAAAGGTGCCACCATTATGTATGGAAGAGGTACCGGAGAAACGGAAGCAAAAAGGTTTTTAAATATCCATGTAGAATCTTCTAAAGAAATTATTATTATATTAGCTGAGAAAGAGAAATACAAACCAATATTTGATGCTATAGTAGAAGCGGGAGAGTTGAAAAAGCCTGGAACAGGTATTGTATTTACTCTGGCAATAGATGAGCTAGTTGGATTACGCCACAGAAAAGAGTTTGAAAAGTAAAAAACCTAGATTTTTCTAGGTTTTTTTCTTTAATATTAATTAATTGCTCAAAGTGTGATAAAATTATACAAAATAAATCTAGGGGAGGTATCCACATGTTCAAATGGAAGGATGAATTTAGTGTTAATATAAAAAGCGTAGATGAGCAGCATAAGGAAATATTTAGGATTGGAAATGATCTTTATGATATTATATCCATAAGGGATGGGGTAGATAGGTATGATGAAATAATGGATGCCCTAAATAGATTAAGGGATTATGCTGTTTATCATTTTGATTATGAGGAGAAACTGATGGAGGAAAATGGATACCCTAAATTAGAGCAGCATAAGAGGCAGCATGAGGCATTTATAGCTAAGGTTAATGCCATTGATCAGGAAGCAGTAGATGAAAGCCAAAGGAAGGTGGGAATGGATTTAATAGTATTTGTAGCCAACTGGATAGAAAACCATATATTGAAAACGGATATGGAATACAAGGAGTTTTTAAATAAAAAAGGCATATACTAAGTAAAAGCTTATAAAGGAGGCGAAAAAAGGAATAGCTCATATGTTGTGGCGGATGAAAATAGTTTACAACTCATCAAATAATAATGGGCTATTCTTTTTATTTCATTAGATAAAAAATTTTAAAAGGATTGAATAATATATAAAAATATGGTAAATTATGATTTTAAATAGAAAGTTAGTTTACTATTTAATGAATGTGAGTATTAATATGCAAATGATTAGGTTCTGCTTCTTTGGGATATTTGTCTAGTTATTGATGATGGAATGATGATTACCTGTACTTGATACAAAGGGATCGATTATTAGGAAGGATGGTTATTTTGTTAATTGAACGACTAAAATATTTTATGGAGTTATATAATAGTAGAAGTTTTACCATTGCGGCAGACAGAATGTTTGTATCCCAAAGTACATCTTCAAAGCAAATTAAAGCTTTAGAATCAGAGCTAGGTGTAGTTCTATATGATAGAGAAAATAGAGAATTAACAGGAGCCGGAAAGGAATTTTTAAAATTTTGCAACAATGTTCTAAAGGAGTATGAAATATTAGATGACCGTTTAAATCAATATAGGTATATTCCCAGACAAAAAATATCAGTAGGGGTTATTCCTATTTTAGGTGAATTTGAGATATCAAAGACTATATCAAAATTTCAAATTACACATGAAAATGTTTCTGTTAAGATATATGAACATGATCAGGAATACATTGAAGACCTGTTTATTAAAGATAAGTTGGATTTAGTTATAATAAGGTCTGATTTTATGGATCTAAGTAAATTTGAAACGGTACTAATTGGTACTGATGAGTTGGTTTTTGTATGTAACAAGGAGCATAGATTGTCTAAAAGAAAAGTATTAGAGTTGAGGGAATTGGAAGATGAAGGTATGGTTTTATATGATTCAACTTCTGTAATAAATAAACTGATTGTACAAGAATGTCAAAACTATGGTTTTACACCTAATGTTATGCATACCAGTTCCCGGCTTGAAGTTATCGATGCTATGATTTCCGATGGTTTTGGTGTATCTATATTGCCCAAAAATGATGTCCAAAATATGAATGATACAGATATTGTTTCAATCAAGTTAAGTCAACCAATAATTTCAGAAGTTAGATTAGTGAAAAAGATCGGTGATAATAGTGCTCCTATTGAAAAAATGTTTAGTTTCTTTAAAGAAAGATATATGTAATCAGTAATCCAAATTAGGTAAGTCAGATAAATAAATATCAACTATATAGATATAATAAATCTAATATAATAAGGAACCCAATATTACAATGGGTTCCTTATATTTGTCCTATTTATTAATATAATTGTAAAACTGTACATTATACAATAGGAGCTTCTACACTAATATCTTCGTTTAGATTTTTGATTTCTTTTCTGATAAACAGAATAGAGAATATTGCTTGAATAATGAAACTAGTAATCAGACTATTGATAGCAGATAGTCCAAAGTTTAAGAAAAAGTTTGAAAGTATTCCACCTGCAACTGAAATATAACTTAACCAGATATATTTTGGAAGTTTGACTGAATTTATTGAATAATATCCTTCCTTATAGGTAAAGAAGTAGTCAGCAATGATAACTCCTCCTACTGCTGGGAAAATTGAAGCTAAGAAGGATAGCCAGTCTCCAAAATATCTATATATACCAAGGAGTCCCATAATAGTTCCCAATCCTCCAAAAATGATTACTAGTCTTTCTCTAGGAATCTTAGTAAAGATACTAGATAAATTTAGGGAGCTTGAATAAACATTACCTTGAGCTGTTGACCAAACATTTACAACTAGAGCAAACCATGCAGGAGCAATCAATCCTTGTGCCTTAAGTATATAAGCAATGTCCGATTCTCCATAAACCATCATACCAACCATTCCAATAATGATCATAAATGGAGCACAAATACCGATTGCAACGGTCATAACAGCTACAGCTGACCCTAATACCACAAGGAATAAAAAGGCTATTCCAACTGCCTTTAATGCTTGAGTTATATTAGCTGATCCAAGGGCAATATTGCCACCAGCTGTCATTATGGTAACGGTAAACACATAACCAATCCAGACAAATACCAGTTGGCCAAAATTTTTTCGTTGGCTTTTTGGCACTGCAGAGTCAGTATATTCCTTAGTTTCTGAAACATCAGTTTCTGCAACTCTATTTTTATATACGTCTTGCATTGCTATACCAGTCCTTTCTATATATTTTTATATATTTGGTTTATGAATTCTAATCTAATCATATGGGATACAATATCTGATTACAATTCTGAATAGGAAAGCATGTATTCCATTAGGGAATAGGGTTAGGAAAAAGGCTAGAAAATGGCTAAATTTAAGTGTAGGCACGAATAAGAATGATAATTATTTTCAGAAGATCAAGAAGTATGATAAAATGGAATGAGCCTATTCGGTTTGGGAATTGTCAAGACAATAACGTAAATATATTATTAAGATAAGAGAATTTAGTATACTAGATTCTGGGTCTCTATATATTAAGGTAGTTCTTTTCTTAAAGGAAAGAAAGCCAAGCTATAATAAAAAATAATAATATTCAGGAGGTCTGATATGGCAGAGAACACAATGAAAATTAGCAAAACTGCTGATTTAGAGTATACTCAACAAGCTGTTCCTAAAGAGGAAAGACAGAGTTTCTTCCAGGTTTCCTCAGTAATTTTAGGTTATGAATTTATAGTTACAAGTATACAAGTTGGTAGTACAATGGGCCAAATGGCAGATCTAAAGACCATATTACTTGCAATTTTAGCGGGGAGCGCATTCTTGATGGTTTTAGGAGGATTCATCGCTTTTATTGCTTCAAGAAATGGTATTACATTTGGTCAATTATCAGAATTTTCATTTGGTGAAAAAGGTAGCAAATTTATTAGTACACTGATAGCACTATCTCTAGTAGGATGGTTCTCAGTTGATATATATTTAGTTGGCCAAGCAACTAATGCTTTGTTTCCAAGTGTTCCCATTATACCCGTTGTTATTATAGCCGGTGTATTGATGACATTCACAGCAATATTCGGAATGAAGTTGATGAGTAAGCTAGGTAGTGTTTCTGTACCATTGATTTTAATCTTTGGAGTTTATTCCATGATCAGGGCTATTTCTGATTTTGGAGGATTCGACAATCTATTTGCTGCTAATGTAGGTCAGACGGTTTCTTTTGTATCACTAGTTTCATTGGCTATTGGTTCATGGGTGGCAAGTGCTGTTACATTATTACCTGACATTATTAGATATGCCAAAAATGAAAAACAGGCTCTAATCATAGCTGCAATCGCAATTCTGTTTGGAAATGCTTTAATGATGATAATCGGAGCCATAGGTACTATTACCACTGGCCAAGGAGAGCTATCTTATGTTTTAGCTGCACAAGGCTTAATCGCTCCAGCCTGGTTAATAATGGTAGTTAATAACTGGTCAGCTGCACAAGGATGTGCATATTCAGGTGCTCTAACTATGGGTTCAGTTACTGGAAAACCACATAAACCATTAACAATAGCAATAGGTGCAATTGGTATATTGATGGCAGCATTTGGTTTCTATGATAGTTTTGGTTCATTTATAATCTTTTTATCATCAACTGTGCCTGTTTTATGAGGAATATTTATTGCAGATTTCCTTACAAAATACAAAAAAGGATACAACCGAAAGGATATTGTCCAAATTGATTGGAGTGGAATTATTGCATTAGTAATTGGTGTTGCTTTATCTCGTATACCTTTTGGAATTTCTGCAGTTAATGCATTAGTAGGTTCAATTATAGCTAGAGTTATTTTAATTAAAATTTCAAATAAATAATAATATAAAAGGAATGAACTAAACTATGAAAAGAATAGAAGAATACAATTCTGTAAAAGAATTTTATGAAGAATATACTAAGGGACAATTAACAGACCAAATGGATGTTGAATTGTCTGTTGATAATGCTGCGTTGCTAATCGTAGACATGCTTAACGATTTCTGTACTCCTGGAGGAGTAATGGTAATGGATACAGCAAAAGACATATATGCACCTCTTAGGAATTTAATTGACAAGGCAAGAGAAAATGATGTAACTATCATTTATGTAAATGATTGTCACCGTGCTGGTCAATATGATGCAGAATTTGATAAAAGACCAGTTCACTGTATAGAAGGTACTTGGGGACAAGAAGTAGTAGATGAATTAAAGCCTAATGAAGGTGATTTAATTGTAAATAAACGTAGATACAGTTCCTTCTATCAAACAGATTTAGAATTAATCCTCAGAGAACGTGGAATTGATACAGTAATTATTACAGGAGTTATGACAAATATCTGTGTACGTTCAACAGCCCACGATGCATTCTTTAAAGGTTTCAATGTAATCGTACCAAGTGATTGTTGTGCAGCTAGCTGTCAAAGAGAGCAAGAATCAAGCTTGGTAGATATAAATACTTGCTATGGTCTTGTAGTAGAGTCTAACGATATTATTGAATTAATGGAGAAAAAATAACAATGATTAAATTGGACAAAGGTTTGCTGTAATAAAATAGAGTCATTTCAAAGTCAGTTCTTTGAAGTGGCTCTATTTTTAATAGAATAAATTAGATAGATAATCTAGACTTTAAACTCGTTAAGGGTTGAAGTCTAGATTTTTTTTGCCATAAAGGTATTGAATAAGAGGCATAAAAGTGTTATTATAAAAATAGATACAGTTCCCCGCATACTTAAAACTGTACCCATACATATAATAGTGGTTAGGAGGTGTTATAGGTGCAAAATCATAAATTGAAACTATTGGTTAGGTATGCAGTTTTAATAGCCATGACAACGGTAATGACCATGGTAATACAAATACCCACCGTAGGAACAGAAGGGTACTTGAATCTAGGAGATATGGTTGTATTCATAGCTGCATTTGTCCTAGGCAAAAAAGGTGGCTTTATAGTAGGAGGATTTGGATCCTCTTTGGCAGACCTACTAACAGGTTATACCCATTATGTCCCTATTACCTTAATAGTCAAAGGATTGGAAGGATATATAGCAGGCAGTTTATTGGAAACTAAAATAGGAAGGCAAAAACCTATAATTGCTACATCCATAGCTGGAATATTTATGGCCTTTGGATACTTTATACCGGAAACATTTATGTACGGCAAGGCAGCTGTAGCATCTATTCCAGGTAATATTATGCAAGGGCTGTTTGGGGCTGTCACTTCCGTTCTACTATATACAGCCCTTAAAAGATCCAATGTATTCAATTAAAACTAGCAGAAGGACTCTGCTAGTTTTAATTATTTAAAAGGCCCAATTGCCATCCTTAAATATTTGGATTCTTTCTCCATCTTTAGTTTCTCCTACAATACTTAAATCCTCCGATCCAATCATAAAGTCCACATGGGTTAAGGAATCGTTTACTCCTGCCTTTTCCAACTCTTCCTCTGTCATATCCTTTCCACCCTCTATATTGGTAGGATAGGCTTTACCAAAGGCAAAATGGCAGGAGGCATTTTCATCAAATAGGGTATTAAAAAAAATTATGTTTAACTTAGATATGGGAGAATCATAGGGTACTAGGGCCACCTCTCCTAAATATTTTGCCCCTTCGTCTATATTTAACAAATCCTTTAATACCTGGTATCCTTGCTCTGCTTCAAAGTCTACTACCCTTCCATTTTTAAAGGTAAGTTTAAAATTATCTATTAGATTACCTCCATAATTTAGAGGTTTAGTGTTATAAACTACCCCATTAACTCCAGTTTTTAATGGCATGGTGAAAACTTCTTCAGTAGGCATATTGGCTACAAAGGTCACACCATTAGAAGAGCTTTTGCCACCGCCACCAGCCCATATATGGCCTTCTGGTAATTCTACTTCTAAATCGGTACCATTGGAGGATTTATAGTGTAGTTTTTTGAATTTCTTTTCATTTAAGAAATCTACCTTTTTCTTTATGTTTTGGATGTGGTCTTCCCAGGCCTTGATTGGGTCTTCTGTATCCATACGGGTGGCTTTAAATATGGCCTCCCACAGCTTTTCCATGGCTTTATCTTTTGAAAGTTCAGGGAACACCCTTTTGGCCCATCCTTTAGTGGGAATGGATACAACACACCAAGGGTTATGTCGTTCATAGTGTACTTCCTATATTCCTTTAATGCCATAGATGAAGATTTTTTATAGGCTGCGATCTTTTTTGGGTCTACATCCTTTAAAAGCTCTGGATCCTCAGAATAGATGGATATAAAGCCTGCCCCATCCTTTGCAAACTCCTCTAAACCATCAGCATACCATTTGGGGAATTTTTCAAATACTTCCATAGGCGCATTTTCATATTTCATTTTGGTTAGGGCCTCATCATTCCAGTTAACATGGACCTGCTTTGCTCCTAGTGCATAAGCATGCTTGGCTAATAGCCTAACAAATTCTGCCCCTTCCACAGGAGCTGTAATTACCAATGGTTCACCTTTCTGTTGATTAATACCTACTTTAACTATTAAGTTTGCATATTTATCCAACAATTCCTTGAATTTTTCCACCATATCACCTCGCTATATATAATTATGCTCCTCAAATATATATTATATGATTTGGAAAGGGATGTAAATTAAATTTATGCAGGGTCAAAGTATTTATACTAAATATTGACATAAAACGAGGAGATATAAAAGAAATTGAAATTATTGTGGGAATATTCTGGAAACAGGGAGGAATTTTGGGTGAATGTGTAGAAATAGTATAAAAAGACTCAATCCTATTATACTATAATAAGCCAAGAATCCACATCCCTTATAGGTAATCTAAATTTTAAATTTCTAGTAAATCAATAAAAATAAGTTTCAATCCCTTATAGGTATCCTAACTTTATTAAATAATATCTGATACAAATTAATAATAAACAAAGAATTGTGAAAAATCAAGCAAAATATATTGACAAATATTTCAGAAGATTATATATTATATATAGGTAAATATGATTAAATAAATAATA
Organism: Tissierellia bacterium; assembly: GCA_012728725.1. Taxonomy (GTDB): domain Bacteria; phylum Bacillota; class Clostridia; order Tissierellales; family Tepidimicrobiaceae; genus JAAYEM01. The sequence continues at coordinate 28,729 of JAAYEM010000035.1, forward strand.
ATAATAAAAGGAGGTGAAGTTTTATGATAGAAGCAGTCAGAAAAATTGGTGTTCCACTGGGAAGGTTGGACATTGAAGAGCAATCAAATATACTAGTTGAAACAATAAATTATGAAGAGGAAGATAGAATTGTAATATTAGATCTAGATATAAATAATAATTGTATTAATATTAGCATTAAGCCAATACAAGATGATACAATGAAAGATTATTTTTACATTGGAACTGCTGATGGACCAGCATCTCCCCAATGGATGCTAACAGGAAATAAACCAGATTATATTATTTCTCAGTCTATACCGTCCTTACTTAAAATAATTGAGGAAGGAAATATAAAAGAACTTTTAAAACAAGCTTTGGATATATTTTATTTTGACTATGGAAAACAGGGTGGTAGTAAGGAACGCTATAGGCGTATTTTGAATGTAGAAAAGTTCTTAAACCTGGATCAAATGAAAAAGTATTATGATGATTCGAAAAAAGATATTAAAAAAACAGTATCAAGTGTAGCAAAAGCATTATCTAATTATATATCGACTGAATATGAAGTTAAGACAAAAAACTTAAAATTATGGGCTTTAACAATTAACGGTAAAATTGTTCAACAAAGACAAGAATATAAAAAGTTAGCTTGGCAGCTTAAAGAAGCCCATTTTGAAAAGGCTAAAGAGGGGACATGCTCTGTTTGTGGAACAATTACCAAAGTTTCTTCTGATACAGGCAAACTTAAATTAACCTACTATATAACTCAAAAGAAGAACTTTGCAAGTGATTTAAGGAATTTTGATAAAAATTTAAGATTATGCCAACAGTGCCACAAAGAATTAATATTGGGTGAAATATATGCTATAAGAAAACTAAGGGCTTATATTGGGAAATTAAACTTTCTTCTAATTCCAGAACCATTATTTGGTGAAAATTTAAATGCTGAATCAGAAAGTTTTGAGAATGCATACAAAAATGCAAATTCTATAATACGCTTTGACGATGTCACAAATATTGAAAGAGAAGCAATGATTAGAATAAAAAGGGAAAATTATACTAATCAGTTTATATTTCATTTTCTATTTTATATGAAACAACAACAAGAGTTTAGGGTGCTTCAACTTATAAAAGATGTAACTCCAAGTAGAATATATGAAATCAATTTAGCAATATTTGAGCAGAATGAATTTGCCAGAAGATGGTTTAACTGGCCAGATAGTAACGATAGGTGGCTAATTACATTTGAGCAAATTTTCTACCTTTTCCCAATCCATCAAGATGAAAGATTTGTAACGGAACACAAAAGACTATTAATTTTGTATGATGCTATATTAACTAGAAAAAAGATAGACAGGAAGATTGTAATAGAAAAGCTAAATCAACTAGCTAAGACCTATTACTATGAGAAAACTGATTCTTACCAGCTTTCTAAACCACCAAATAAAGATATTGCAATGATATATGGTATTTTAAAAGGCATGCTTCTATTATGCTATTTAGAAAAACTATCTGTAATTTCAGGGGGTGAGGGTATGGATACGAGTAATTTAATTGTAAGTAATAACTTTAAAAAATTTATTGAAGAGTTAGGCTATAACGAACAACAAACATCTCTTGTATTGCTTGGTAAATTAATATATGAAGTTGGAAGAGCACAAGAAAGAAACAAACTTACTTCAAAACCTATTTTAGAAAAAATTAATTATCAAGGGATGAGCTTAAGTAAAATACAAAAATTAAGCAATGAAATATTTGAGAAGTTAAAGCAATATAAGATAATAACAGAGGGAAGTAGTAAGTATTTCATACAAAATATTTATAGTGACCACAAAATATTGCTTGATAAAAATATAAACAATTGGAAATTAAGCAATCAAGAGAATGTATTTTATCTATTGTCAGGGTATGCTATTGGAAGTAGACCAATAGATAAAAAAAGAGGATAAGGGGGAGGAGTTAGATGTTGAATAATAGTGATGTTTTATTCATTTATGATGCTAAGCTTACGAACCCAAATGGAGATGCGGATGATGAAAACAAGCCTCGTATGGATTATGAGACATCTACTAATCTTGTAAGTGATGTTCGCTTAAAAAGATATATAAGGGATTATCTTGCGGAAAAGGGTTATGAAGTATTTGTTGCTCAACCAGAGGGCAAGGCAGTAACAGCTACTCAAAGAATAGAGGGTATTTTCGAAAAGTTTGATGGTAAGGTAAATATAAATAAATTAACAGATGATCAAATTGAATGGCTTCTTAATCAGCTTATAGATGTAAGACTATTTGGTGCTACTATGCCAATAAAAAGTGCTGATAGCAAAGGGAGCTCAATAACTTTTACAGGTCCTGTTCAATTCTCCTGGGGTTATTCTTTAAATCATGTTACTTTAGTTGAGTCTAATACTATTACATCAAGATTTAGTTCGGAAGCAGATAAGGCTACAACCATGGGAAAAGATTATAGATTATATTATTCTTTGATAGCATTCTCTGGAGTAATTAGTGGCAATAGGGCTAAACATACAAAAATGAATGATAAAGATTTGAAACTATTAGAGGAGGCACTAATTAAAGCAATTCCTCTGATGGCAACAAGAAGTAAGATTGGACAATATCCAAGATTGTATCTAAGGGTACAATACAATTCAAATGAATTCTTAATAGGAGATTTAAGGGATTATATACCCAAAATTGAAGATGTAAATGTGCGTAATATTACTGATTATACACTAGATTTAGAACAATTAAAATTAGTATTAGAAAAACATATAGATAAGATAAATAGTATAAGTTATTGGCATCATGATCAATTACAGATAAAAACTGATTTAGGAAGTGGAACCTTAGAAAATATTTTGGGGGACAAATTATCTTCAAAGCTAAAGAAGTTGCCTCTATAGGAGGTGCTGATCTTGGGCAAATCAAGTATACTTATATGTGACTTAGAAGGAACATTTGCGCATTTTAGGAAATACTATACAAATTCATCTTCCCTTTCATATGCCTTTCCTCCACCAACAGCAATTGCTGGATTAATTGCTGGCATTTTAGGACTAGAAAGGGATAGCTATTATGATATGTTTTCTAGCAATAATTTTTACAGTGCCATAGAGATATTAACACCAGTTCGAAAGCTAATTCAAACAGTAAATTATATCTACGTAATATCCTCAAGTGATGTAAACAAGGTTAAAGGTTCTACCCAAGTTCCATTTGAAATAGTTGTAAGTAAATATTCTAATAAAGATAAATATAGCAAGTTAAAATATAGGCTATATCTTACTCATAAAGATAAGGATATATATGAGGAGATAAAAAACAGGTTGATTAACGAAGAATTTGTATATCCACCTTATCTTGGAGTATCTGAATGCTTGGGGAAATTAAAGTTTGTAGATGAGGTAAATGGAGATGATGTAAAAATTATACCTTCTGGAGAAAAGGTTAAGGTTGATACTGTGTGTAGTATTGATAGTATAGAAAAAAATTCTCTTGAGTTGAGGCTAGATTCAGGATTAAGGTATGTAAAAGAGATAATGCCAGTTGAGTTTGATAGTGAGAGATATTTAACATCCTCTAAATCTTATTTGTATGAACAAGAGGGCAATGGAATTTATGCAGTTTTCAATGTGCCAGTATTAAGCATCAAGATAAAAGATCAAACAAAAAACATAGTATGGCTTCAGGAGGTATCCTCAGATGACTGTTTATTCTCATATTAAAAAAGATGATTTTGGTAATATAATTTATAAGAAGGATCTTCAGCTGCATTTAAGGGAAGTAGCGGAAGGGGTTGGTTTTTGTCCTCCCCTTCCAAATGAAAATGATGATTTTTGGCTTAGAAATACTAGTAGGATTATCGGATATTGCCATGACTTTGGAAAATATACATCATATTTTCAGAAATATTTATTAGAAGAAAAAAGACGTCCTCCATACCATTATCATTCATATATTTCATCCCTGTGGACCTATTATATATTGGAAAAAGAAAAAGCAAATATTTTAAATAACAGTGTAATGAACTCTGATTGGGCTAGATTCAGTTCTCTTCTTGGACATCTTGTTGTATTTTTCCATCATGATGAATTAGGTTCACTAGATGTTGTTATAAGTGAAGATATATTTGATGAATTTTTGAAGTTTACTTTTAGTACCACTGATTGGCTAGATAAGATAAAAATGGTTAAAGTGCAATCTAAAGATATGTTAAATGTTAAAGATGAAATTAATGCTTTTTATACAGAAGTACTGGGACATAAAGTGGATATAAAAGATTTTTATAATAATATAGAAGATATAATAATAAGCTTAAGTAGATTGAAGGATGAATTTCTTAATGAAGAAAGTAATGTTAGGTTAAAATGCTGCTTTTTTTTACAGCTGCTATTTTCAATATTAATAGATGCAGATAAGCGTAGTGCAGCAAATGTAAGTTTCATTCAAAGAAAAGATATACCAGAAGATATAGTTGAAAAATATGTAAATAAGAAATTTAAAGGTGAAGCAATTACTTTTCTTGATTACGTAAGAAAGGATTTTTTTAAAATTGCTAATGAAAGAATAGATGATTTTAACATAGACCAAAGAATATATACTATAACTTCTCCAACTGGTTCTGGCAAAACTTTAACATCTTTATCTGTTGCTTTAAAAATGAGAGAACGAATAAAGAAAAATAAAAATTACATTCCAAGAATTATATATAGTTTACCTTATACAAGTATAATAGATCAAAATTATCAAGTATATGAAGATGTACTACTTATGCAATTAGATGAATTTAAAGATTCTCAAAGTGCCTATTTGTTAAAACATCATCATTTAGCAGAAATTAAATATAAGAATGATGGAATAGATAGGCCTATTGATGAGTCTGTACTTTTAACAGAGAGTTGGGAATCAGAAATTATTGTAACAACTTTCTATCAATTATTACATACAATTATAGGATTTAAAAATCAATACTTAAAAAAATATCATCAAATTGTAGGCAGTATTATCATACTTGATGAAGTACAAAATGTTCCAGGTGAGTATTGGCCTTTAATAGAAGAAGTTTTTACTAGGATTAGTGAATATTTTGGCTGTTATATTATATTATTAACTGCTACTAAACCATTGATTTTCACAAAGAATCAGGCAAAAGAGTGGATGCCAAAGGAAAAAATCAAAGAATACTATACAAATTTGAATCGAACGAAAATTGTAAGGCATTACCCTAATAATGAAAATGGTATATATTTTTCCATAGATGAGTTGATAACACTGTTTAGGTCAATTTATGATGAAAGAAAGTCTTACATGCTACTTTTTAATACCATAGATACTTCCATAAAAATATATAACAAATTATTGGAAGATAAAACATTTGATACTGTTAAAAAATTTTACTTATCAACTAATATAACTCCCTTTGAGAGGCTAGAACGTATAAAAAAGATAGATAGAATACTAAATAATAAGGAACCAGTTATTTTAGTTACTACCCAGGTAGTAGAAGCAGGAGTGGATTTAGATTTTGACGAAATTTTTAGAGATCTAGCACCCATAGATAGTATTGTACAAGCTGCAGGAAGAGGAAATAGAAAAGGTGAAAAAGAAATAGCAACTGTACATATAACTCCCATCACTAGAGGAGAATTAAGTGATTGTACATTAGTATATGGTAATATACACACTAATATTGCAAAGGAGATGGTTGTAGGTATTATAGAAGAAAAGAATTATTATAGTTGGATTGAGGATTATTTTGAAGAGAAATATAAAGCCATTAATAAAGATATATCTAGAAAACTATTGGATGCATTTAGAGATTTGATGTTTCATAGTGAAAATAAAGAAAATAACCAAGTATATATATCGGACTTTCGCTTAATTAAACAAAGGCCGGATATGTGTGAAGTATTTATAGAACTTGATATAGAAGATGAACAGGGTATGACGGCCTCAGATTATTGGAACATATATATTGAAAAGGTCGTCCAGGAAAAAGATTTTATCAAAAGAAGAGAAGCTTTTAATAAAATTAGAAGGAATTTTTTATCTTATATTATTTCAGTACCTATTAGAAGGGCTATTAGTTTAAACCCAAATCCCCAAGGAAATATTATTAAACCAGAGCAATCCTTGGAATATTATTATTTAAAAGATGATACAGGCTTTATTAGGAAAATAGAAGATGCGGATACTTGGTTAATTTAGATATGGAGGAATATTATGTATTTAAAAATAACATTCTTGTCAATAGATGAAAAAGGAGTTAGGCTGCCTATACAATATAATTACTATGTTCAAAGCATGATTTATAAGTTGTTAGATGAAAAAATGGCCAATTTTTTGCATGAAAGAGGATTTGAACTCAGAAAGAGGCAGTTTAAAATGTTTTGTTTTTCTCAGCTTATTGGAAATTATAAAATACTTAAGGAAACTAAAGAAATTGTATTTACTGATCAAATTGATCTATATATATCATCCCCAATGATGGAATTTTTGACACAATTAAGCAATTCTCTACTTCTAAATGACTATGTTGTCTTAAGTGATGAGAAGCTTATTGTGAAAAGTGTAGAGATTAAAAAAGAATCAGTAAAAGGTAATAAAGTAATGGTACGCGTATTATCACCAGTAACAGTTTATAGCACCTTATATAGGCCAGAAGGAGGAAAATACACTTGTTATTATGCTCCAAAAGATAAAGAGTTTACTAAGCTTATTTCAGAAAATATGATAAAAAAATATATAGCATATTATAAAAAAGAGCCATCTAATAAAGAGTTTAATATTAAACCAATAGGTAAAAATAGACTGCATGTTTTAAGCTATAAAGGAACATTGGTAAAAGGCTATTCAGGGAGATTTATCTTGGAAGGAGGCCAAAGCTTAATTGAGCTTGCTCTATCTTCAGGCTTAGGTAGTAAGAACTCTCAAGGATTTTGTTATATAAAGTTAATGGATTAATATATGTATGCTTATATGGTGGTGAAGTTAATGGAAGAGATAAGGGTTACTGGTACAATGATTTGGTACTACTATATATGCAAGCGAGAAGTATGGTTATTAGCACATGGGATAGAGGCTAATCAAGATAATCCATTTATTGATATTGGAAGATTTCTTCAAGAAAACACATATAGAAGAGAAAAGAAGGAAATATCGTTGGGAAATATTAAAATAGATATTATAAAGAGAAAAGATGGACAAGTAATTATAGGAGAGGTAAAAAAGAGTTCTAAATTTAAGGAAAGTGCAAGAATGCAGTTAGCCTATTATCTATATGAACTTGAGGAAAAAGGGATTAAAGCATCCGGTTATTTGATGTTTCCTAAAGAGAGAAGGAGAGAAGAAATAGTATTAACAGATTCTTTAAAAAGAGAACTAGATGTAGTATCGGAGGACATAATAAGGATAATTAATAGTGATAAGCCAGAACCTGTTCAGAAAAAAACTTATTGTACAAACTGTGCGTATAATGAGTTTTGTTGGGCTTAAAGGGGGATAAAATGAAAAAGAATATTTATATTTTTACGGATGGTACTTTAAAGAGAAAAGATAATACTGTGGCTTTTGAAAGTGAATTAGGAAGGAAGATACTACCTATTGAAGATATTAGCGAAATTTTTATATTTGGGCAAGTAGATTTAAATAAGGCCTTTTTAGATTTCATGTCTCAGAAGGAAATTATATTACATTTCTTTAACTACTATGGATATTACTCTGGTTCTTTCTATCCAAGGAAACATTTAAATTCTGGATATATGATACTTAAACAAGCAGAACATTATTTGGATGAGGAGAAGAGACTAGCCATTGCATTGAGAATTGCAGAGGGTGGGAGCAAGAATATATTAAGTATAATTAAGTATTACATGACAAGGGGTAAAGAACTAGACCAAATTCATGATAATATTAATATATTAATTGACAGGTTAAAAGAATGCAAAACAACTAATGAGATAATGGCAATTGAAGGGAATATACGTGAAATATACTACAAGGCCTTTAACATAATAATTGATAATAAAGATTTTAGGTTTGTTCAAAGAACAAAAAGACCTCCTAAAAATCATTTAAATGCACTGATTAGTTTTGGAAATTCAATGTTATATACTTTAGTTTTAGCCGAAATTTATAAGACCCATCTTGATCCACGTATTGGTTTTTTACATACAACAAATTTTAGAAGATTTACTTTGAATCTAGATATTGCAGAAATTTTTAAACCTATAATTGTGGACAGGATTATATTTACATTGTTGAATAAAAAAATTATACGGAAGGATGACTTTGAAAAAGATTTGGGTGGAATATTACTTAAAGAAAATGCTAGGAAACGATTTGTAGAAGAGTTTGACAAAAGGTTAACTACAACAATAATGCATAGAAAGTTAGGGCGACATGTATCTTACAGAAGATTAATTAGAATGGAATTGTACAAGTTGGAAAAACACTTAATCGGTGAAGAGGAATATGTACCTTTTGTTTCTAGATGGTGAGGGATATATATGTTTGTAATATTGGTATATGATGTTGGACAGAAACGTGTGGCAAAGGCATTAAAAACATGTAGAAAATATTTATATTGGGTTCAAAATTCTGTTTTTGAAGGAAATATTACTGAAGCAAATTTAACAAAACTTAAAATGGAATTACTTAATGTAATAGATACGGAGAAGGATTCTGTGGTTATATATAAATTTAGGAGCACTAAGTACTCAGCTATTGAAACATTAGGAATTAAGAAAGGTGGAGAAGAGAATATTTTATAATATATATAATACATTTAAAATTAGATATACCTATTATGAAGATTGAACTGCCTCATAACCATATTGGATGATTATCATAATTTTGTTGTAATATTACGAAAATTAGTTGAAAAATAAGCTGTTTTATGTAACAATATACATAAATAATAATGTCGTCGACCTCCAGTAGTGCAAAAACCCCTGGAGATCGACGACAAAGCTAGCCACATCAAACACCTAATTTTAGCTATTTGTATTTTTTGAAACTTTAATATAAAAAACTTTCAATATAAGGAATGGCTATTTGTGGCCATTTGAATGGGATCTTAGACTACCTATAAGGAATTGAAACAAAAGAAGGATTGACAAGCTAGAAAAGGCAGCAGGAAAGATCTTAGACTACCTATAAGGAATTGAAACTATCATCCTCCTTTTTTATAATGAATTGCAAGGGGACGATCTTAGACTACCTATAAGGAATTGAAACTACTAAAGTGGCTTAGCCCGTATAAAAGGTTGAGGAGATCTTAGACTACCTATAAGGAATTGAAACCAAAAACTACCTGTAAGACAGGCTTTGGAGTTAAGAGATCTTAGACTACC
>JAAYEM010000036.1 GCA_012728725.1 Tissierellia bacterium
AGTGATTTTTTCTATAATTTCGTGTATAATTGTATTCATAAGAATAGCCTCCTTTATTATGATTTTTGTTTTTGACACTTCTATCATAACATATGGGGCTATTCTTTTTTGTGTTTTTTCCTACAATTATTTTACACTAACCTATATAGCAATTTATATATTTTTCTTTTTTTATATCCTAACCTAAAATATTATAGTATGAAAACCAAGGCTGTTATCATTATATCCAATATATTCTGTTTTCAAACAGCAATTATTTTTTGATATTTAAAAGATTTATAAGATTAGTCTATGCTATTGCAAATGATAAGGTAGCAGGAGCCGAAGGAATAGAATTGGATTTTATAAGTATACCTAAAATTGGTTGTATTTAAAATTATTCTCTGTCCAAAATAAATAGGAATAAATATATTCAATGGGGTGAGAAAAGTGGACAAAAGTATAGCAGATCCAAATGCCAAGAAGGCCTTAGAAGAGATGAAGTTAGAGTTGGCTAATGAATTAGGTGTTACAAACAAAGAATCAGATTCTGTAAACAATATCTATGCAGCAGGCCGGGTAGGAGGTCTTATGACCAGGAAATTAGTTGAAATGGGTGAAAAGGAAATAATGGATAAAGAATAGGGTAGTGTTATCCCCTATTCTTTTTAAATGAAACACATATTTGATAAATAAAATGTGTAGTAAATAATACTATTTTTAATGATTCATGTTATAATGGAATTGGTGTCACTCTTTTAAAGGGGGATTTCATATGGAAAGATCAAATATTATGGTATGCGTTACTCAACAAAAAACCTGTGAAAGGTTGATATTAAGTGGTTATAAATTACTAAAATCAAAAGATGATAATTTGTATGTAATACATGTTGTGAATGAAAAGGAAAGGTTTTTAGATAATGCGGATGATGGGGAGGCACTGGAATATTTATTTGCTGTATCCAAAAAAGTAGGAGCAGATTTAACGGTACTTAGGTCTAGGGATGTGTTAAAAACCCTGATTGAATTTGCAAAAAACAACCAAATTACTCATATAGTAATGGGAATTACTCCTAAAGATAAGGGTAGCAATAAATTAAGTGTAGGTTTTCAATTGCAACAAGCTTTGCCAGATATAGAATTTATAATATTATAAACACTTCTTTATTGGAAGTGTTTTTTTATTTGTAATATAGATTTAATGGCTGGCCTATTAAGAAAACTAGGAAAATAAGGTATAATAAAAGCAATATATTATTTTTAACTATGGAGGGGTGTGAGATTATGAGGGGAAAAGGATTGGGTAAGGTATTATTAGTTGTTTTAATTTTAGGGATAATTGCTACAAACAGGTTTTGCTACTATTCTTTTGCCATTAGACCCATTAGATTAATAGTAGATGGAAAGGATATTACAAAATTAGCAGGTCCTGTAATAGAAAATGGAAGATCCCTTGTACCCATAAGGTTTATAGCGGAAGAGCTAGGGGCAAAGGTTAGCTGGGATGGTAAAGAAAGAAGAGTAACTATTGAAAAGGATGGTTATATAGTCAATTTAAAAATCCAAAGCCATTTGGTATCTGTTAAAGATGAAGAAATTAAATATAGTTTAATAGATGTGGCACCTAAAATAATAGATGATAGGACTTTCGTGCCCCTTCGTTTGGTAAGCAATGCCCTTGGAATAGGAATAGAATGGAGAGACTCTACAAGAACCATATATGTTGATTCAAACAAAAGATCTGATTTTATGCCCTTTTTTGATGTAAATATTACTTCGGTAGATTTTGGACAAGCTATAAGTGGAAAAACCCATTTACAAGTAGAGGTTTCTGATGAATATTTGGAAGATGGCAAGGAGATAAAGTATCTATTATTGTGTCCAAATACATGGGAAGGTTATGTAATAGCTAGAGGGAAGGATATAAGGGATAAGTATACTTGGATACCTAATATTAGTGATAAAGGTAATAAAATATTGGTAGCTGCTATTTATGATGATAAGGGCCGATTTATAGGTGGAGATGCTATACCTGTTCATTTGGATATAAAGCCTAGGGTTTCATTAACGGGAATATCAGAAGGTGAAATACTGGAGGATACGGTATATTTAGGGGCAGATCTTAATTTTATAGCTACATATGTAAAGCATGAAATTACCAACCTAGATAAGGGGAAGGTTAAAATTATTGGTGAAGATACTCCCCAAGATCCTTATGGTAAATATAAATGGGAGCCAAGCATAAAGGAAAATGGCAATTATTCTTTTAAGGTAATTGCTTATGATATCAATGGAAATTCTTATGAATCGGAAGAAATAAGGGCAAAGGTTCAGGTTAGTCCTAAAATATCTTTATTAGGGGTTTCTAATGGACAGACTATAGATAAACCTGTTAATTTGCTAGCTTCTAGAAATTTTGATGTAATAGAAACGGAATATATATTAAGGGATCCTAATTCGGGAAAGGAAGAGACCTTGGCCAAAATTCCATATGGAAGCTATAGATGGTTTCCGGAGCCAGACCTTTCGGGGCAATGTGAAGTTTTAGTTAGAGTAAAGGATACAAGAGGCATACCCCATGAAAGTGCACCCATAAAGGTTAAATTGGCAGGAAAGCCTTTACTTCTATTAGAAGGAGTGGGTCCAAATCAGGTTATAAGGGAGTCTATAAATCTAAAAGTTAATGCCAATGTAGATCTAGAAAGTGTAAGCTATATTCTTACCAACAGGGATACAGGGAAAGAAAAAGTATTGGCTGAGGATGTAGATCCCTTAACTGAACAGACTTTTATCTTTTCTGAAGAAGATGAGGGGTACTGGAATATAAAGGCTGTAGCCAAATTCAATGGCAAGAAGGTAGAAAGCGACCAAATTCCCATAAGGGTTTATTTTGGAGAAACTTATACTTCTAGGCCCATTATTGAAAAGGACAAATTTCTTGATTTAGCTTCTAGACTGGCTAAGGAATCCTGGAAGAAAACTGGTATGTCAGCAGCCCTACAAACCGCCCAATCCATACTGGAAACAGGTTGGGGGCAAAGTGTACCAGTAGACAAATATAGTGGGAAACTTTCTTATAATTTGTTTGGAATTAAAGGCAAAGGCCCTCAGGGATCGGTAACCATTACTACTAGGGAAGTATATAATGGAGGGACCTATTATGTGGATGCAGAATTTAGGGCATATAATAGTATTGAAGAAAGTTGGACAGACCATAAAGAGTTCCTTCTAAATTCAAGTAGATATGAGCCCTTTAGGGAGGTAATGCACGATAGCACCTTGGGCGCTTGGGCATTAAAGAGATCTGGTTATGCCACTGACCCAGAATATGCAATTAAATTGATTAGGATTATAAAACAGTATGATTTAGAC
>JAAYEM010000037.1 GCA_012728725.1 Tissierellia bacterium
ATTTTTTCAATAATTTGGTGTATAATTGTATTCATAAGAATAGCCTCCCTTATGTTATGTTGTTGTTTAGCATACTTCCATCATAACATATGGGGCTATTCTTTTTTGTACTTTTTCCTACAATTATTTTACACTAACTTTTCTAATTTCAGTGGTGTTGTTTTACCTCTATTTTCCTTTATGACCACTGAAATATACACATTTATCATTGAAAAACAAAATGTCGTCGATCCCCAGGGGTTTTTGCACTATTGGGGGTCGACGACAACTTCCTTTCCTACTTACATCCTATCAAATAAGAAGGACTTTATTACAGCAAAATATTCCCTTATATAGGATTTTAATAAGGTTGTAGGCGGTATATCTGCTGGTAATCCAAAGGGTGTCATGCCCAACCTTTTGGCAATTAGTTTTGACCTAAATATATGATATCTATTAGTTGCAATTAGAACTCTTATATCCTCCCTACTATCCACTTCTTTTATCTTATCTAAACTAAAACTTAAATTTTCAAAAGTGGATGTGGATCTATCCTCCACAATTATTCTATCTCTCTTAATACCCTTATCGACTAAATACCTTTCCATAGCATGGGCTTCTGGAATATCTTCATTTATACCCTGTCCACCTGATACTACTACTTTTGTATTTTCATTTTTAATCAAATACTCTCTAGCCACTTTTAACCTTTCTTGAAGAGATGGAGAAGGTATACTCCCATATAATCTGGCTCCAAGTATAATAAGATAATCTACCTCCTCCTGAGTAGTTTTTCTCCCCTCGTTAATGATCAGAATTTCAATTATGATAAAGGATATTAAAATTATTAAAATAACAATACCAATTATTTTATATATTATTGTTTTCATAAAATTCTCCCATTTTTTCTTATTATCCACTTGCTGAAAAATTATCCAATGGTTTCTAATCCATTTTTAACAAGTATTTTATATTAATTATACCTATACTAGGATTTATTTTATCAAAAATTATAAAATAAAAATTTACTACCATCGTTAATGGAATAAATACCCAACACTTCACAAATACCCTATCTCTTCGAGCTTGTCCACCTTCCAAAATAGGGCAGGCCCTTAAAGTTTAGCTTCTATGAATTATCTAGGTGAGTATTCTCAATTTGGTTATCCTATTTTTCTCTACCCCTTCAATAATAAATTTAATATTATTATATTCTATGGTTTCTCCTATTTCCGGTAACCTTCCTAAAATCCCCATAACAAACCCACCTATGGAATCGAATTCCTCCGACTCAATAATAGTCCCTATCATGTCATTTATATCTTCTATCCGAACATTTCCATAGGTTAGGTATTCATCTTCTTTAATTACTTTTATTTCATCAACCTTTTTATCGTATTCATCTTCAATATCCCCCACTATTTCCTCTATTAAGTCTTCAATGGTTATCAGGCCTTCAGTACCACCGTATTCATCTAATATAATTGCCATATGGACCCTATTTGTTCTCATCTCCTCGAAAAGTTCTGTAATAGGTTTAAATTCATAAGAAAAATAGGGTTTCCTCATATATTTCCTTAGGTCAAATTCTTCTTTACTATCTTCTATAAACAATAAGTCTTTAACATATAGAATACCAATAATATTATCTATTGTCTCCTCATATACAGGAATCCTTGAGTATTGCTCTTGTTTAAATATATTCACAATATCCTCATAGGGTAAATTAACATCAATTGCCACCATATCCGTTCTAGGTACCATAATATCTCTAGCCTGGGTTTCACCAAATTCAAATACATTATAGATCATATCCTTTTCTCCCCCTTCCAGTACCCCCTCTTGATGGCTTACATTGACTATAGTTTTCAGTTCCTCTTCTGTAATAAAAGGTTTCTCTTTATCTACCTTCCCTCCCATCAGCCTAATTAATGAGTTTGTAATCCTAGTCAAAACTAATATGGCAGGACTAAGAACTATAGTAATAAAATGAATAAATTTAGATACCCTTATGGATACCTTTTCAGAATTCTGTGCTGCTAAAGATTTTGGTGTTATTTCTCCAAATATAAGCACCAAAATAGTCATTATCCCCGTTGCTATACCTACTCCATTTTTTGGAAAACAACTGATTGCTAAGGATGTGGCTATAGCAGATGCCCCTATATTGGCTATGTTATTCCCTATTAATATGGCACTAAGTAATCTATTTGGATTATTTACCAACTTTTCGATTATATCTGCCCTTTTCACCTTATCCTCTACCATTTGTCTAATTCTGATTTTACTTAAAGACATAAGGCCAGTTTCTGCTGCAGAGAAAATGGAGGATATAGTTAGGCAAATGGCCAATAGGATTATTTTATATGTAGTATTTAAATCCAAGTACAGTCACACTCCTGATATTTATTGCACATGCTTATACTTATTATGGTTTATATTATCTGTACCTATTCCATACAATAAAACTATGTAATATGTCCATTATCACCAATTTTGAGCCCAATTGTAGCTTTTGACTAATATTTCTCGTAACACAAAATAAACAAGGCAAACCATAAAATCTGCCTTGTTCTCTTACTTTCCAATTTCTATGCCTTTATAATCTCTACATCATATCCATCTGGGTCTGTAACAAAGTAAAATCTCATATCTTTCCCTGGCAAACCCATTATCTCTGTAACCTCATATCCCATTTCCTTATGCCTTTCTCTAGAAGCTTCCAAATCCTCTACAGAAAGGGCTATATGGCTAAAGCCATTTCCAATTTCGTAGGGTTTTTCAGGATTGTAATTATAGGTTAGTTCTATCTCATACTCTCCCTTTTCATCGCTTAAATAGACTAAAGTAAACTCTTCCTCAGGGAAATCCATCCTTTTGGTTTCCCTCAAACCTAATGCTTCTTTATAGAACTTTAAAGATTTTTCTAAATCCATTACCCTAATACATGTATGAAGAAATTTGTATTTCATAGGATTCCTCCTTTGTTTATTCTACCTATTATACATATCCAAATGGATTCAATTTAAAACTCATTATTTATAATTGGTAAAATATTCCATAGCAATACTATGGATTTTATTAAAACCTATTACTTCAATTTTTCCATTTGAAATTCTGTATCTAAGAAAAAGGCCTGCCTTTTATCCTTATCTTCTATATCTTCAAATCCCAATTTGTAAACCTTTGGATTGGTATCTGACCTTACAGTTAGTATTTTATTTTTTGAATCATAGACACAAATATATCTAGTATAGGTATTGTAATTATATTTTTCATTTCTAATAAATCCATTGGGCAAAGCCATTGTAGTCAATATATTATAAGAATAGGAAAGGGCTTCCTTATAATTATTTGGTTTAACATGCATTTTTGTCAGATAAAATGCCTTAATAAACCTGGAAACAGGATCATAACCTCCTGGCAAATTTTTGGCAGAGTTAAATTTTTCTATATTATCTAAATCTATTAATTGATTTAGTCTTCTAACATGGGATTTAAAAGCTGGTGAATTGGTCATCACATCATATGGGTTTTCATATAGTACCAGGTTCCCCCTTTTTGGTTCCAAGATAATGCATCTTTTACTAGAATCAGCAAACATAAAATGGAAATCTGGGGATATTACATTTTCCCCCTTATAATCTTTAGTAGATATATGGATATTTGGTAAATCTTCAACCAATTCCTCTACAGACCTATAGTTTGCAAGGGCATAGGTGAAATAGTCTAAACTTGATATATTAATTTTCCCTGGTTTTATTCGATTAGAATAGAGATTAAAACCAGAAAAGGCATTGGTAATCCCCATGAGTCCATGTTCATTTATACCATCCTTAAGGGGATCCCGGTTTTCAAAGCATATACCCAATGTCCTATATTTTGAATAGAGTGGATTGCCCATCAAATCATTACAAAAATTATAGTTTTTTGGCAAATAGATCACATTGTAGTTTAAAGGATATTCATAATCCATGGTCCTTCCTAGAACACAACCATATTCATAATCAATTTTTATAGCTGTACACATATTATCCCTCACAGTTTTTAATACTTTCTAATACATAAAATATAAAATGCAGCAGGGACTGCCTTTTTATTAAATGGAAAAGTCATCCCCGGTGCATTATTTCCAATCTAAATATAATTTATTACTTAATCATAATGGTTTCTTGATTGGTCATAACCATCAATAAATCTAAACTAATTTTAGGGTAGATTAATTTTCTTCCCTTGTGTTAAAAGCGCTCCTAATCATCTTATATACTTCCTTCTTTTCCCTCTTTAACTTTACCATAACTCCCAATTGCTCTTTGCAATTGGGACAGGTCAATGCCTTAGGTTTCTTGGAAAAATCAACACTAGCTTCAATTATCCTATCAATATGCATCCTTAATAGATTGCCCCTGCCTAACTTTTGATATTTGGCAATATCCCTTTACAATAGCCACAGGACACTATCATTATGAAACTACCCTTTACTTTTCTACAATAAGGATTTTTATAGATCAAATAATCCTCCTTTCACCACTTTGATTCCATTACTCCAATGTTTTTTGATAAGCTATCCTTTCCTCCCCATTTTCAATATATATTATTCCACACCTATTAAAACCCAACTTTGCCAAAAGCCTTTGCATAGGTATATTATCCCTATGGGTATCTATTTTTAGATTGCCTGATTGATTAAAACACCAGTCTAAACAGAAGGAACCTACTCCCCTAGTTCCCCTTGCAGTGGCAATCCTATGCACCACCCCATAAGGCTTGTCATTGAGCCATTGGCCATCATATATTTTTTTGTAGGTAGGATCTTCCCCTTCCTTATAATAAAAGGTGCCCACTATTATTCCATCCTTAATACAGACATAGCTATTTCCCTCTTCTATATCCTGCAAAAGCAGTGACTTTGGAGGATAAGCTTCCCCCCACTGATTGGGATTTCCATTTTCCTTCATAAACTCCCTAGCTTCTTTAAATATTTCCAGCATCCTATATACATCATCATAAGTACTTTTCCTTATTTCCATATCAGCCATAATTGCATCCCCTTTTTAGCTAATTTAGTGACAATCTATTCAAATTATACCATATAAAATAAATAATCCTTAAATAAAGGCTAAACATTTTATATCCCAATACTTTTTACTCAGTCTATGGTTAAAAATAGTAATGGAGTAATATGCAAAAATCCCACCCTAATTTAGACAACCAACCCAAAAGTTGGTATGTCAGTGCTGGGTTCCAAGGCTAAAATTTAAAAGGCCTGAAAAAATCCAGGCCTTTCTACTCTATATCCTTATATTTTTGAATTTTTCTACTTGCTCTTTTATGGCAATTTCAGTAGGTATTCTCTCTATACTGGATGCACCAAAGAAGCCCACTACTCCTTCAGTTCTTTCCAATACATATTGGGCATCTTCCGGCATAGCTATAGGACCACCATGGCAGATAACCATTATATCTGGATTGACAGATTTACCAGCATCACAAATTTCCTGAATTCTTTTTACCGAATCATCTAATGTTAAAGCTGTTTTGGCACCAATTGTTCCCTTAGTAGTCAATCCCATATGGGCTACCAATATATCTGCACCCGCTTCTGCCATCTTCTTAGCCTGTTCAGTATCGAATACATATGGTGTGGTTAGCATATCCAGTTCATGAGCCTTCCTAATCATTTCTACTTCCAGGTCATAGCCCATGCCTGTTTCTTCTAAATTCTGTCTAAAGATACCATCTATTAATCCTACCGTTGGGAAATTCTGTACTCCTGCAAATCCAATATCTTTTAATTGCTTCAAAAATTTATCCATAACCCTAAATGGATCAGTTCCACAAACTCCTGCAAGTACTGGTGTGTTCTTAACTATTGGTAATACCTCATTGCCCATTTCTAATACTATTTGATTGGCATCTCCATAAGGAAGAAGTCCTGCTAATGAACCACGGCCTGCCATCCTATATCTGCCAGAGTTATAGATAATTATTAAATCTACCCCTCCAGCCTCTGCACTTTTGGCAGATATGCCTGTACCTGCCCCAGCTCCAATTATTATCTTGCCATTTGCCACTTCTTCCCTTAATCTTTTAAGTATCTCCTTTCTATTCATCTCCATAAAAACACCCCTTTTTCATAATAATATTATTTTTTACTAAGTTCTATCAGTTCTACTAATTTCTTTGCAGCTGCCAATGCAAATTCCTCATCATTGATGTCAGTATCCATTTCAATTAATTCAACTTTATCCCTATCAATATTTTCTCGCAAAGTATCAAATAACATTTTGTCCTCTTCTGGACCATAAAAAGGCTGACCTTCTACATCTATCATTGAAACCCCTTTAAGGGGTAGCATTAATGTGGTTAATCCTTGACTCATATTTAATTTTTCTGCTATTATCTCCCCTAGCCTTCTGTTTTCCTCTACAGTTGTTCTCATCAATGTAACTGTTGGATTATGCCTATATAGCTTTCTTCCCCTAAACTTCTCCGGTACAGTATCAATAGGCCCAAAGTTTACCATGTCTAGAGCAC
>JAAYEM010000038.1 GCA_012728725.1 Tissierellia bacterium
ATTTTTTCAATAATTTGGTGTATAATTGTATTCATAAGAATAGCCTCCCTTATGTTATGTTGTTGTTTAGCATACTTCCATCATAACATATGGGGCTATTCTTTTTTGTACTTTTTCCTACAATTATTTTACACTAACTTGTTTTCGATTATTGTTCTAATGAAGAAACAGAAGCTTTCCATAATGGAATTACCAAGGTTTATGCAAAGGAAAATTCAATAATCAATATAATAAAGCTTCAAAGGATGAAGGATCTATCCCATAGCTTTGACTCAAATATAGCCTTTATCGAAAGTCAAGGAAAAGTAAATTGGATATCGGTGGAATTGGGAAGCAATATTTCCAAATCTAGCTATTCAAACTTTTTAGAAGGAGTGGCAAGTGAAAGTAATATTCATTCCATCTATTTGGGAGATGGCTCCCGCAAAATGGATTTGGACTATTCTATGATTCATAAAGGTCCTAGGAGTCAAAGTAGGATCGAAACTAAAGGGGTTCTGATGGATGAGTCTGAAAAGATATTTAAAGGAAATCTTGACTTTAAAAGGGGAGCAAGACGTTCTAAGGGTGTAGAAGAAGAATATGTAATATTACTAGACCCCAGGGTAAAATCCAACTCCATTCCTGCCCTATTATGTGAAGAAGATGATGTAGAGGGAGAACATGCAGCAAGTGCAGGACAAATCAATGAAAGTAAGCTTTTTTATCTTATGAGTAGGGGTTTAAGTGAAAGGGAGGCAAAAAAATTAATTGTAGAAGCATCCTTTAGACCAATAATTGATAGGATACCTTTGGAACATTCACGAAGATTAATAATAGAAGAGATTGAGAGGAGACTCATAGATGCATAAGCTTAATCCAGAAGAAATCAGAAAAGATTTTCCTATATTCAAACAAAGAATACAGGATAATAGATTGGTATACTTAGACAATGGTGCTACAACCCAAAAGCCTATGCAGGTTATTAATGCTATAAATAATTATAATCAAAATTCCCATGGCAACCCCCATAGAGGAGCCCACCAACTGAGTATAAGGGCTACTGAGGAATATGATCTAGCTAAAGAGAAAGTAAGAAAATTTATAAATGCTAGATATATTGAGGAAATTATTTTTACAAGAAATACAACGGAATCCATTAATTTAATTGCATATTCCTGTGGAAAAAAACTTATCAATAAAGGTGATGAGATAGTACTAGCAATATCGGAACACCATAGCAATATACTTCCCTGGCAAAGGCTAGTAAAAGAAAATGGAGGAATTCTTAAATATATCTATTTAAATGAAGAAGGAAGGATTAGTCCTGAAGAAATAAAAAGAAAAATTACCGATAGAACAAAGATTGTAAGTATAGCCCATATGTCCAATGTGCTAGGGACTATCCATCCAATTGAGGAAATAATAGATCATGCCCATAAAATGGGTTCAATAGTGGTAATCGATGGAGCCCAGAGTACTCCTCATATGAAAATAGATATACAAAAATTAGATGCAGATTTGTTTGTATTCTCTGGACACAAGATGTTAGGTCCTATGGGCATAGGTGTATTATATGGCAAAAAGGAAATATTAGAAGATATGCCTCCCTTTTTGATGGGTGGGGATATGATAGAGTATGTTTATGAACAAGAGGCCACCTTTGCTCCCCTCCCCTATAAGTTTGAAGCTGGTACCCAAAATGTTGAAGGGGCTGTAGGCCTTGGAGCAGCTATTGATTATTTAGAGAAAATAGGATTAGATAGAATAGAAAACCATGAAAAGATGTTAACAGAGTACGCTTTAGATAGAATGCTAAGTCTACCCTATGTAAGTATCCAAGGACCAAAGGATTTAGAAATGAGGGGAGGATTAATATCCTTCACAATAGATGATATCCACCCCCATGATATAGCAACTATATTGGATTCCTATGGGGTGGCTATTAGGGCAGGACATCATTGTGCCCAGCCCCTTATGAGATATTTAGATGTTCCCGCCACCTCCAGAATAAGCTTTTACCTCTATAATACTAAAGAGGATGTGGATCTTTTTGTTGAGGGAATTAAAAATGTAAGGAAGTGGTTAGGTTATGGATCTTAATTCAATATATAGCCAGCTTATAATGGAACACAATAAAAGTGGACATAATAAAAGACATCTACCAAATCCTGATATCACTGAAAAAGGCCATAATCCTAGTTGTGGTGATGATATTACTCTAGAGCTTAAACTTAATGGAGATATAATAGAAAATGCTTCTTTTACAGGGGTAGGATGTGCCATATCCCAAGCCTCCACCTCCATGATGATAGATTTAATAAAGGGTATTACCATAGAAGAAGCACTCACTCTTGTAAAAACCTTTATTGGTATGATTAAAAAAGAGATAGAGGATGAAAAGGAATTGGAAAAGCTACAAGATGCCCTAGTCCTCCAAAATATTTCTAATATGCCAGCTAGAGTAAAATGTGCAGTTTTAGCATGGCACACATTAAAAGAGGCCCTTTCAGATAAATAAAGGGATGGTTGACCATCCCTTATATTTACATAAGTTCACATGAAAATGCTTTAGGAGGCTAAAGGGACCCTTGGATTTTCATTACCCCTTGTGTCATAAAGTAATAATGGTTAGTAAGTTCCAATCGAGTTCCTATGTTTAGCTGCCAAGCATTTCTCGCCTTACACTTTCTGGTACTAGGTTTCCCCCAGTTCCCCAGCACAGATGGGTAATGTTTTCATTTTGATATTTGTCTGCTACTAATATTGGTCCTAAAAATCCAGCAAAGGCAGAAGGTTCCATGAAAATATTCTCTTCCTTGTACAATCCCTTCATAAATTCATTCAATCTATAATCCTCTACTGTAAAGGCGCCTGTTAGGATTTTATCCATAATATTACCTACAAAGGATGATGGTCTACCCACTGCCAAGCCATCTGCCAAGGTCTTATTATCTAAACCAATATCTTCAACTGAAATCTTATCATGAAGACCAGAAGCTAGGCCCAGTAACATAGCTGGTGAATGGGTGGGTTCAGCAAAGAAACAATGGACATTGTCTCCATATACCAATTTTAAACCTAGGGCTACTCCACCGGGACCTCCTCCTACACCACAGGGTAGGTATACAAATAGAGGATGGTCTTCATCTACTATAACTCCCATATTATCAAGTTGTTCCTTGGTTCTCATACCCCCTACCGCATATCCCATAAATAGATCCCTTGAATTCTCATCATCTACAAAATAACTATTTGGATCCCCATCGGATAACCTACGCCCCTCTTCTACCGCCTTGGAATAATCTGAAGCATATTCTACTACCTTTACCCCTTTGGAGCGGAGAAGATCCTTTTTCCACTCTTTTGCATCTTGAGACATATGGACTACTACCTTAAATCCAATTTTAGCAGATATAATGCCAATACTTAAACCTAGATTGCCTGTGCTCCCTACCTGAATGGTATAGGATGAAAAGAATTTTTTGAACTCCTCATTTGCCAATATACTATAATCGTCCTCTAATTTTAAAAGTCCATTATCCAAAGCCAAAGTCTCTGCATGTTTAAGAACCTCATATATTCCACCCCTAGCCTTAATAGAGCCTGCTATAGGAAGAAGGTCGTCCCTTTTAAGTAGTAGACTGCCGTATATCTTTTTTCCATAAACCTTCTCCATATGGGATTTCATATTGTTTATTGGAGTGATGGGAGACTCAATTATCCCGTCAGCTACTTCTGGAAATACCTTTTTTATATAAGGAGCAAATCTTTTCAATCTCTTTTCAGCCTCAATTACATCCTCATGGGAAACTGGTAGTTTATCCTTTACCTTATCAAATTCTGTATAATTCTCATTATACCAAATAAGCTCCTTTGCAGCTTTCAAATCCTTTAATATTGGAAAATCCATACTATAACATCTCCTTTAACAGTTTAATTTCTTCCCTATACCCTTCCAATTCATTAGGTGTTTCTAGATAAAAGGGTAAATCCTTTAAATCTGGATGGCTTATTATATTTTTAATAGCCTCCAGTCCAAGGCTACCCTCCCCTAATCTAGCATGCCTATCCTTTTTACTATTAAATTCTACCATACTATCATTTAGGTGGATAGCCTTTAATTTATCAATTCCTATAATCCTATCAAACTCATCTAATACCCCATCTAGATTATTCACTATATCGTATCCTGCCGAATATACATGGCAGGTATCTAGACAAACACCTAGCAATTCACTATATTTTACCCTATCAATAATAGCCTTTATCTCTTGAAAATTTCTTCCCAGCTCAGTACCTTGCCCCGACATGGTTTCTAGCAAGAGCATGGTGTTTTCATTACCAGTAATTATTTCATTAAGTGCTTCAGCAATTCTTTGGATTCCATATTCTGAACCCTTGCCTAGATGGTTCCCTGGATGGAAAGTAAAGTAGGGTATTGAAATCTTATTTAGCCTCTCATAATCTTCCTTTAAAATTCCTTTAGCCATTCCATATATATTATCCTTATAGGAAGCTAAATTTATTATATAAGGAGCATGGCCTAGTAGGGGGCCAAAATTGTTTTCATCTAATATTTTTTTCATACCTTTTATATCCTCCATATCCAATTCCCTATTGGATGACCCTCTAGGGTTTCTAGTAAAGAATTGAAACACATTTGCACCTATACTTACAGCCAATTCTGCAGCTTTTTTATAGCCTTTAGCAATAGTCAAATGGCAACCTAAATACATTTGATCATCCTCTCTCATAGATACTTCCCATCCTGTGAATATTTAATCAATAATAAAACCACTTTGTAGGCAATAAAAAGGTCCATGGCATTTAATGATAGCAATAGTTAATGCTAACTTGAATCTGCAGTATGAATCTTTTATTAACTCTTTAAAAACAACTCTATAATTAAATATAAATATAAAAAGACCTGATATCAATATGGCAAATATTATTATAATAACCGCCAGTAGATTACTAAAGGGATCATAGTTTATTCCATACATTAGTTCATTGGATAAACCAAAGGAATCTCCTAATATTCCTAATATAAATAATATGGTAGCCCCTATAAAATCAGCCAAAAAACCATAGAGCCAAACTCTAATTATGCTTTTTTTATAGTAATATTTAATATTATGCTGTGAATCAACTATTTTAAATATCTTAAAACAGGCCAATATAACTAATGAATCAATTATAAAGTTTCCTGCTAAGGTTATTAATATGACCGGTGGAAAAAAGAGCAAAAACCAAATGGGAAAAATAATATTATTTAATCTTATTTCTTTCATCTATTCATCTCCATAATATAATAGATTTAAAACATCCTTAATTGTTGATGCTTATCATCTTCACATCTTTCAATTTTAAGCCCATATTCAATATTTATATTAAGTATTTCTTGTAAAACTTTTGTAGGAGTATCCCTTCCCAACCATACATCTACCATATTATCCTCTATTATCAGTGGCATCCTTGAATGTATAGTCTTCATATTTTCATTAGCTTCAGTGGTTATTATAACAAAATTCAACTCCTTATTAGAATTTTGGTCAATATGATATTTATAGATGCCTGCTAGGGAGATTAAGGGCCTATCCTCTAAACTAATTTTATACTTTATCTTCTCCTTATTCTCCTCTTTCCACTCATAAAAAAGATTTGCAGGAATGATACACCTGCCAGTACGAATGGAATCCCTAAACATAGGCTTATCCATAATAGCTTCAGACCTTGCATTTATTACAATACCCTTTTTATTGCTTAAGGGAAATCCCCATTTTCCCAGAGTAATAGACCTTTCATTTTTTTCTAATACAATAGGAGCCCTTTGTGAAGGATAGAAATCCCCTTTGTCAAAACCATCAATCTCTTGCTTATATATTCTATAGGACCTAATTATATCTTCAATATCGCTATCGAGTAAAAATCTACCACACATATATTAACCTCCCTTTAATAGATAATTCTATTAGTTTAATAAAAGTCCTTCTTTTAAAGGTTAATTTATCTTTGTTGCTGAATCAATAAATTTAATTGCCACTTATATATTCAACATAAGGTATACCCTACTACTTCAATATTAAATGATTCCAATTTATATGAATTTAATTTTTCTATGTCTTCTATTTGAAATATGATATAATTTATTTTGGTATTAATCAAAGATAGTTCTTTCAATTAATACAAAAACCTACTTATTCATGGCAAAAGGAGACTCGGTATGTTTAACCTGAAGAAAAAATCCTTTAAAAAATTTGATTTTGTATTGTTTTTTGCTGTCCTATTATTATGTATATACGGAATAATAATGATAAAATCTGCAACCTTAAGCTTTGAAACCAATCGTTTTGTGAAGGTCCAATCCCTTTCTACCATATTAGGCTTTATTGGTATAGTTATTTTAGTACTAATGGATTATCAGTTCATAGGTAAATTATATATTCCCATATATGGGGTTTGTGTATTATTATTGGTTGCAGTTGCTTTATTTGGTACTGGTAAGGAATCATGGGGTGCTGACTCCTGGCTATCCATTGGCGGCTTTACCTTCCAACCAGCAGAAATCTGTAAAGTTGGAGTAATTATATTTTTAGCCAAATTTATTGATAATCATAAATCTGATATTAACAACCCCATTACATTGTTAAAGATAATTATACTGGCTGGGATTCCCATATTACTAATAGCAAAACAGCCAGATTTAGGAACAGCTTTGGTATTTGTATTCTTTATTGGAGTAATGTTGTTTGCAGCTGGTATCCGCTGGAAATACATTGGTTATGCAATCCTTGCAGGCATATTTAGTTTGCCAGTATTGTGGTTTTCCTTAGACCCCTATCAAAGGGATAGGATATTCAACTTTTTAGACCCGGAAAGGGATACTAGTGGTTCAGGCTATCAAGCCTTACAATCAAAAATTGCTGTTGGTTCAGGAAAGATATTTGGTAGAGGATTGTTTAAGGGAACCCAAACCCAGTACAATTATCTACCTGAAAAGCAAACCGACTTTATATTTGCAGTGGTAGTTGAGGAACTAGGATTAATTGGTGGATTAACGGCTATATTATTATATTTTATATTGCTATATAGGCTTATAAGGATTGCCAAAAATAGTAAGGATACCTTTGGTTCCCTAATGGTGATTGGATTTGTTGCCATGTTTACAATCCATATATTTGAAAATATTGGAATGACCATAGGGCTTACTCCTATAACGGGAATACCCCTACCCTTCTTAAGCTATGGTGGAACTTTCCAGTTGATAAATCTACTATGTATAGGTATTGCATTAAGTGTAGGGATCCACAGAGAAGGGCTTAACTTTTAGCTGCAAATCGCAGCTATTTTTTATTAATTAGTACCTTGTATTAAAAGGTAGTATGATATATAATATAGTAAACAAATATGGAAGGGAATGTCTATGAATATACAATTTAAAAAAGGAGTACTAGAATTATGCGTTTTATCATTGTTAACTAAAAGAGACTTTTATGGTTACGAATTGGTTGAGCATATTTCAAAATATATCAATATATCAGAAGGAACTATATATCCCTTATTAAGAAGGTTTAGAAAGGAGGGCTATGTATCCACCTACCTGCAAGAGTCCCAAGAGGGTCCTCCTAGAAAATATTATAAAATCACAGAGGAAGGATTATTAGCTTTTGAAGAATTGTTAAAGGAGTGGGAAGATTTCACCATTGGGGTTAATAATATTTTAAGGGGTGATTTTGTTGAATAGGACAGAATATATCAATACCCTGCGCAATGGGTTAAGAGGGTTGCCAGAAAATGAAATTATGGATATTTTATATGATTATGAAGAACATTTTGAAATAGGTATATCTAAAGGAAAGACAGAAGAGGAAATTGCAAAAGAGTTGGGGGATCCTGGAAACATAGCAAAAGCCTATAGAGTATCATCTACAATTTCGGAAGCAGAAAATAATCCATCACCCAAAAATTTATTTAAAGCTGTATTAGCCGCCATGGCTCTAGGGATTTTTAATTTAATCATGGTTCTAGGTCCTTTTTTAGTAATGGTAGGAATGTTAATTGGGCTTTATTGTATTTCAATAAGTTTAATAATTGCAGGTATTAGCTCATGCTTTGGTACAATAGTAGCACCAATCTTTCCATACAGTATCAATATTGGTGTACATCCCATAACTTCTATATCCTTTGGAATTGGCTTAGCTTCTTTAGGCTTGTTAATAGGTATTGGAACTTTCTATTTAACAAAACTATTGTATCAAGGAACTATTAAACATTTAAGATGGAATATAGATATTATTACAAAATAGGGGGGTTTTCCGTGAATACAAAAAAAGTAGTATCAATATTAATTGGAATTATGTTGATATCTTTTGGTATTGGATTTTTGACTTTATATTTATCAGGAAATAAACCAGATACTATTTTTAGTATAAAGCATAATTCCTGGGGATTTACCCGCAGAAAAAACAGCGGAAATTATAAAAAAATTGATGAAAAAAGGACTGCAAATATAAATGGAATAAATAAAATAGATATTGAAGCATCTATTGCAGATATTAATATTGTTTCAGAAGATAGAGAAAATATTTCATTATATTATTATGGAGATATTTCTACCCACATAAATACAAACTTAGAAACAAAAACAATTGGAGATAAGTTAATTATAGAAGCCAAGACAAAGAACCTTAAAAGTAATTTTAACTCTACAAATATAGATTTACATTTAGATATAATTATTCCCTCTACTTATACTGACAATTTAAATATAAAATCAGATTTAGGATCAATTCATATTGAAGATTTAGAATTAAATAAATTATATGTTATGGGGGAACTAGGTAATATAAATATTAAAAATACTTATGTAGTAGAATTGGATGCAAGCTCTTCCTTAGGAAAAATCTCAATTGAAGATGTATATTCAAAGGAAAACAAATTGGTCACTGATCTAGGATCCATAAGTGTTAAAAATGTTACTGGTGATCTAGAGGTTAAAACCGACCTAGGTAGAATAGAATTGGAATACCATGAACTTTCCTCTAATATTAATGCTAAATCTAACTCTGGAAATATAGAGATTATTCTTCCGAAAAAATCAAACTTCACCCTTGATGCTAATACTGGACTTGGAAGCATAGACACCAATTTCCCATTGGATACTATGGAAAAATCAAATACTAAAGTGACTGGCAAAGTAGGTAGTGGTGCAAATGGTATAACCCTTTCTGTAGATCTGGGAAGCATTAGTATTAAAGGGAAATAGTATAAAAGGGAGTGAAAATATTGAAATATAAAAAGAGCATAAAGGGGTTACTATTATTAATATTAACTGCAATCTTAATGTCATCTGCAGCTTGTAAGCAAACTGAAAAAAGCATACCGGTTTCCAACAGCCCCCTTACCACAGAAGAAAAATTAGAGGATTTTGAACACGCCTATAATATTATAAAAGAAAATTATCCTTTTTTAGAAGTTAACAAAAGGCTCCACGGTATAGATTGGCTAGCTAAGAAGGATGAATATGTAGAAAGGATTAAGAATACAGATACAGATAAGGAATTTATAGAAGAATTATCCAATATTATTAGAGAGCTAAATAATGGCCATACCCATGTAGTAGAAATGAATCATTTTAAATGGTATTATAAAGTCTATTCCCAGCACAAATTCCTCTTTAACAATCCCTGGTTTAAGGTGTTGAACGACAAAAGGGTTTTGGCCAGATACAATTATTCAAAGCAAGAAGAAGATAATGAAGAACTTGGCTATTTTGGCAATACAAGTCCTGCTTTTGAAACGGATATAATCCTTCCTAATGAAGTAGCTTATTTAAAAATCCATAGTATGGATGGTGATCGGGTAGAGGAAGATGGAAAAGAAATAAGGAAATTTTATGAGAAAATAAAGGATTATAAAAAGCTCATCATAGACATTAGAGGAAATACTGGCGGAAGCGACTATTATTGGCAAGCAAATGTTATTTCCCCTCTAACTAAGGAGCCAATTTCTGTTACCAATTATCTGCTAATCAGAGGTGATTATGGCAATCCTTTTTATAGATTCCGAGGCATAAAGCTAAAACCCATTTCTGATTTAGATGAAGATATTCTAAAAAAGATGCCAGAGGAAATAGAAAGGGATTTCCATAAGTATTGGATATCAAAAAGAACTATAAAACCTAAAGATCCTATAGATTTCAAGGGTAAAATCTACCTATTGGTGGATTATAGGGTTTATTCTGCCTCCGAAAGCTTTGCAGCCTTTTGTAAGGATAGCGGGTTCGCTACCCTGGTAGGTGAAACTACTGGTGGAGATGGAATTGGTATAGATCCATTATTTTTTTCACTGCCAAACAGTGGAATTGTAATAAGGTTCAGTAGTATGATGGCTTTAAACGGTGACTTTACAATTAATGAAGAAGTTAAGACCACTCCCCATATAGAGGTAAATGCTGCACCCATTAAGGATTATAGATATGACAAAGCTATTCAGTATGTAATTAATGAAAACTAAGTCCTATATGGACTTAGTTTTCATTAATCCCTTTTAATTCTTCTATTATCTCCTTATACTCCCTATCCAAAGCCTCTATATCATCATCCTTCCCGGGCATGGAAAGTTTCCCTAGTATTTCTGATAGTCTATATTCTAGGATGGCCTTTTTTTCTGCTTTTTTCTTTGTGTCCATATCTTTAGATTTCTTTCTATTTTCTAATTCCCTCAACCTACCATTAAAGGTTTTTATCCTTTGATTTTCAATATAAATGATATGATCTGCAATTCTATCTATTAACCTTCTATCATGGGAAACGAATAAAATGGTTCCCTCATAATTTACTAAAGCCTCTTCCACAGCTTCTACGGAGTAGATATCCAAATAGTTGGTAGGTTCATCTAATATCAGTATATTAAAATCAGAAGTTAGTATTTTGGCTAAAGAGGCCTTAACCTTTTCCCCTCCACTTAACACCTTTACCTTCTTATATACATCTTCCCTTTTAAATAATAATCTAGCCAATATAACCCTTACGGTAGTTTCATCATATATGCTAGTTTCCATTACATTTTCCAATATAGTTCTATTCTCATCTAATATACTTAGATCCTGACCAAAATATCCTATTTTCCCTTTCTGTGATATTTTAATACCCTTTTCTCTATTTAATATCATATTTATTAAAGTGGTTTTGCCGCTGCCATTTTTCCCTATTAAGGCCGTTTTACTACCATTGTATATTTGAAACTCTCCATTTTTGAATAATACCCTATTACCAAAGGATTTATTAACACCTTTTCCTTCAATAACAATTTTAGTATGGATTTCATCTCCTAATATATCCACCTTTATTTTTTCTATATCTTTTACCTTCTCCTTTACCTCTAGCTTTTCTAATCTGGTCGCTATGGCTTTTGTTTTTTTCTCTAGACTTCTCTTTGCATTTTGACTTCCCATTTTATGAAGCCTTGCTTCCGAATTTCCCATGCGCTTTGGAACTTTTTTGATACTTTTTGATTTATTTCTAGTTTCATTTATAGCCCTTTCTAACCTTCTCTTCTCTCTAATATATTTTTCATACTCTAGTTCTTTGGTTTTTATTTCTAGTTCCTTTTGTTCTTTATAATGGGAATAATTACCTTCGTATACTTTTATATGACCATCTTCTATTTCTAATATTTTATTACACACCTTATCCAATAAATCCCTATCATGGGATACTATTAACAATGCACCATCAAAATTTAATAACTTGTCTAACAGCATATCGATTCCTTGAAAATCTAAATTTGATGTAGGTTCATCTGCAAGAAGCAGACTGGAATCTTTGGAAAAAGATTCAGCTATTTTTAACCTAGTCAATTCTCCCCCACTCATATGGGCTTTATTTTTTCCCTTCAATCCCAATTCAGATATATACTTTCCATGGGCTATTTCTTCATTTCCATGTTCTAATTGTTTAATATAGGATATATTGCCAAAGGTTCTTATATATCCTTCGTCTGGTAATATTTCTTTAGAGATCAAATTTAATAGAGTAGTTTTACCACTGCCATTTAAACCTACTACCCCTATTTTATCGTCCTTATATATTTTTAAATCTTTAATATCTAATATTAACCTATCCCCATAATATTTCTTTAAATTACTTATGTCTAAAACAAGCATAAAAAATCCCTCCTAATACCGGAAGGGATTATCTATCATTTATCAAAAAGTATAAATTTAAACTATATAGTAGCTATATAGTCAATATAGATTAGGAAATATATAATAAATGATAAATATAATCGCCTTCCCAACATTTTTGCACCACAAAATAGCCTATTATTATAGGCAATTAATACTTAGATTAAAATGTTCTAATGATGAAGGCTTATATTCTCATTATTATATATTCCATCCTTTCTTTGTTATTCAATAATATGTTATCAAAGCTATAATTTTTTTGCAATAATTTAGTGCATTGGG